>CAZKPI010000060.1:9259-14101 GCA_964554555.1 uncultured bacterium | reverse complement strand
CCGTGCCCCCAGGCCGCCGGGAATGGGCCAGCGAAGGCCCATTCCGGGAACCACCGCAGGGGCCCATCGACCGCGCCGGAGCCGGCGACCGGCGGAAAACCGTCCGGCAAAGCGGAATGGGAGGGGGAACTAAAAGATCGGCATGCCGCATTTGCGGCAGAACTTCGTCTGGCTGTCGTTCTCGGTGCCGCAGTTGCCGCACTCGAGCACCTTCGGCTTGTCGTCGAGCTTGATGTTCACCTTCTTCTGGTCGTCCGTCAGGTTGGTGGGCACCCCGACTTCCTTCTTCGGGCCGCCCGACCCGACCGTGACAAAGGAGCCGACGTCCTTGCCGATGACCTTGCTCATGTCGACCCCTTCCTTCACCCCGTTGACCAGATAGATCTCGATCGGCATCGACTTGCCTTTGACCATGATCGATTCCAGCTGGGTCACGTCGAAATAGTCCTTCACCCGTTCGTAGACCACTTTCGTGATCAGCATCTGCATGGGCTTGGCATTGGCCATGACGCGGGCGGCCAGGTTGACGTTGTCCCCGATGACGGTGTAGGAGAGCTGTTTTTCCGACCCCATGTAGCCGGCGGTGACTTCACCCGTGTTGATGCCGATACCGATCTGGATCACGGGCTTGCCTTCCTTCTTCCAGACTTCCTGGAGTTCGCGCAGGGCCTCCAGCATGCGAACCCCGGTCAGCACCGCCCGGATCGGATCGTCGGGCCGGGCCACCGGGGCCCCGAACAGGGCCATCAGCTCGTCGCCGACGTATTTGTCGAGGGTGCCGTCCAGTTCCATCAGGATGTCGGTCATGCGGGTGAAATACACGTTCAGCTGGGCGACAATGTCGGTGGGGTCCATGGATTCCGACATCTTGGTGAACCCGCGAATGTCCGAGAAGAACATGGTGACCTCGCACTTGCTGCCGCCGAGCTTGAGGCCGTCGGGGTTGGACATGATCATCTCGGCGACGCTCGGGGAAACGATGCGCGACAGACTGCCCTTCAGTTCCTCGTTCTTCTTCAACTGCTCTTCGCTCAGCTTCTTGGTCGACACCAGGTCGTCCATCGTGGCTGAATACAGTTTGGCATTCTTCATGACCAGGCCGGCAATGTCGGCGCAGGTGGCCACCAGGTTCTGGTCGTCGCGGGTGTAGTCGGGGTTCTTCATCCGCTCGACGTTCACCACCCCGAAAACCTTGCCCTCCACGTAGATCGGGGCGGCCAGGATGGTCTTGAGCGTGCCCTGGCCGATCAGACCGCGGGTCTTGGGATCGACCTCGCATTCCTTGACCCCCATCGCCCCGCCCCCGCCCGCCTCTTCGGAGGAACTGCGCTTGGCCAGGAAGGTGATGATACAGTTCTCCTCGTGGTTGATGACGATCTCGCGGAATTCCTTGGCCGGCATGCCCTCGGCGTGCACAATGCGAAGCTTTCCCTCCTTTTCATCGTTGAGGAGCAACTGCACCCGGTCGGCATCAAGCCCTTTGGAGATGATCTCGACCACCGTGGCGAAGATCTCGTCACGATCGAGGCTCTTGGACAGGTTCTTCATGCGCAGGAGCGTCGTCGACAGCTTCATCGACTTCTTGCTGAACTCGTCCTTGATCTGGCGCATTTCGCGCTCCATGCGCTGTTCGGGGGTCTCGTTGGGGTCGATCGGCTCGGGGGGCTTCTCTTCCTTTTTGCCCCCCTTGAGCTGTTTTTCCGGCTTGCCCCCGGTCAGGCCGTCGAGCTTGATTTCCTGACCGGACTCCTTCGCCCTGGCCGCTTCCCGGTATTTGGCCGCGGTCGTGGGGTCGATCCGGGCCTTCAGGTTCCCTCCTGCGGCTTCCACCCCCTTCATCTTCTTGGTCTGCTCCCATCGCAGGAACAGGAAGACCAGCAGGCCGGCCGCGAAGATGACGAGCAGGGAATAATATTCCCACCAGACCTCGATGGGGTAGTCATCCGGCTTCATCCGCATGACCACCGCACCCCCGCCCAGCAGGAGCGGTACGATGAAAACAGAAAGGGTGATGGCGATCTTTTCCCCGAGGAACCCGAAAATCCCGATCAGGGTGAGAACGTAGAAATAGTCGTAGACCTTCCAATAGGTCTTGGGGATCTTGTTGGTGTAGACCAGGAAGACCACCCCAGCCACGGCCAGCGTGCCGAGAATGCCGAGGATGTCAGGCAACCACGCCTTCAGCCCCTTTTTCCAGTTCTTCAGCCACACCCTACTCCCGACGCAGAACACCCCTCTCTCTAAATCTAACGGATCCGGAGGCCGCCGGCAACCAGCCCCCGGCTCCCCCCCATCCGGACGAGACCGGCCTGGACGCCCGGACAGATGGAGTCAGGCCTTCCTCTGGGTGATCTCGGTCATCAGCTTTTCCGCGTCGGCAGAACCCGGAGCCATCATTTCGAGCAGGGGTTCCGCCTCATCCTGCCTTCCCAACCGGCACAGCAGATGTCCCTGCCACGCCCACGCCCGGCCATTCTTGCCGCAGGCCTGGCAGGCGATCCTGGCCAGGGTCAACGCCTGTTCCGTCTGCCCCTGGAGCTGAACCACCATCGATTCGATGACCTTGCCGAGAGATTGGGTCTTCTTTCCCCCCTTGAGAGAGGCGGCCTGCTCCAGCCACTTCAATGACCATTCGAGGCGGTTCATCGTGGTATCCAGCTCGGCCAGCTCACACAGGATCTGGGCGGCGGTCAAGGGATGCCGGACAAAGGACAGGGCTTTCGAAAGATCGATGTGGGCCTGCACGGGCTGATTGAAGGCCATGTTGCACCGCCCGAGAACCAGGAGGGACAGGGCGGCCTCGTTCGCCGAGAACCCCTGGATCCGCTCTTCGGGTATCGATTTGATGAGGGAGAGAGCCCCCGCATGGTCCCCGGTCAGGCTCTTGTACCAGGCGGAGAGAAGCTGTCCCGATGCCAGCACGCTGGATTTCTGGAAGGTGGTCAGGAAATCCTTGAGACTGCGTTCAGCCTCCACCAGATCCTCACGCTCGATGAGGGACCGGATCAGCAACAGCCAGCAGCCGGGAAAACCCTTCCGGTCGGTTCCGCTCAACAGCTTCCGCGACAGGGCGACCGCCTGGTCGAACTCGTCGAGTTCGAAATGCTTCTGGGCGTTGGTTTCCAGGATCTTGGCGTCGGTGAACCCGATCGCCCCCTTCGTCGCCGTGGCGGGGGAAACCAGCCCCCCCCCTTTCCATCCGAGGTGACTGCCCACCAGGAAGAACAAATACCGGCCTAGGGGCATGGCCAGGGCAAACAGCCCCGTCAGCCCAAGGGAAACCGCCATCAGCGGCCACCGGATCTCTCCCCCCAGCCGGCTCTGAAAAACCAGAACGAACGTCATGAACCACCAGCAGAAGAACCAGATCGCGAACAATTCCCGCTTCTGGGGACGAAGGGCTTCCGGCAGGCGGAGGAACAACGGAAAGATCAGATACAGCGCCATCGTGATCAGATGGCTCGCCGAAACCAGCCGCGGGAGCACCCAGACGGGATCGAACAGGGAGAACGTGTCGCGGAGGAGGGCCAGCCGCACGCCGTCTATCCCCAGCCACCAGGCGACTCCCACGTGTCCCGCCGCCAATCCGGTAAACAGCAGACCGAGGCCGGGGCCGCCCTCGGGGGTCAGGCGGCCCGCGAGGAACCAGAGGCCGGCCAGCAGGAGAAGCAGGTAGACCGCGCCGGGAAGCCCTCCCAGCCCCAATGGGAGGGCGGTCACGAAGAACGGGATATGCCAGGACAGGACCCAGTCCAGCCACCCGGGTTCCTCGTCGTCGGCCGTGACCGGAGGCCGATACCCCGCCAACTCCCCGCTGAGTTCCCAGGCCCGCAGGAAATTGGCGTGCCCCAGGTCCAGGAGGAAGACCGTCACCCGGTCCCGGTGGGAGAGCCCGGGGGGCAGTTGAACCTTGTCCAGCAGGTTCACCGCCTCCCTGGGAAATCGCCAGGCGGATCCGGGCGGGTTCATTGTCGGGATGGGCCTTCAGCGCGTCCCTGAAACAGACCCCGGCCGTTTCCAGGGCTCCCGAGGCGAGGGCGATCTTGCCAAACAGCAGGTGGACGTGGGCCTGTCCGGCGGGAGGGAGGGATTTGAGGGGGATCCGGTTCAGGATCTGGTTCGCCTGGCCGTACAACCCCACGTCGCACAGGGTCTCGCCCCAGAGCAGGAGCGGATAGACGTTGCTGGGGTAGGCTTCGAAGGCATCCTCGAACGCCTCGACCGCCTCCTCGATGCGCCGGGCCTGCCGGGCTTTCAGCCCGATCTCGATCTTGAGCTGGGACTTGGTCTTGTCGTAGTTGCGGGAATCCGTTCCCGTGCTCGCCCCCGGCGATGCCGCAGGAAGAGTCAGGAGGAACAGGAGGAAAAGAAACAGGGACAGCCCCGGGTTTCCCGCCAAGTCCTGGCGGGATGGCGGCTCCTTCCCTGACCGGGCCATCCCCTGCCCCCCCCGGAAGCCTCAGGACTGCATCTGGGTCATCAGTTCGCGTTGCTTCCTGGTGCCTTCCTGGTCCAGGGTGAATTGGACCTGGAGGATATCCCCTTCTTGTGCCTCTGCGGGGAGGCAGGATTTGTGGATGGTGATCAGATCCCCGTTTTCCATCAGACAGCGAAAAAACTGGCCCTTGGCGGAATCGATGACGGCCCGCATGGTTGGTCCCCTTTCATCACAATGTGGCGACGGATCGTGTCCGTCACAGGTCGGACTGGCTCAAAACCCCTTCGATGAACAACCGGATCTCCTCGACAGCGTCGGTGCCCTTCGGGATCTCCACGAAAGCCACCCGGTTGCCGCGCAGGTCGCCCGGCTTGGTCCGGAAGACCTCGATCCGGAAGACACCC
>CAZKPI010000060.1:8489-9249 GCA_964554555.1 uncultured bacterium | reverse complement strand
TCGCCAGGATGGTCGAGGCGTCGGCCAGCCTGACGAAGAGGCTCTCCTGCATGTCACTCGACGTGAGGGTGACTTCCGCCCCGGGGTCGGTTCCGTGACGGAACAGATACCTCTGCAGAACCCGGAATGCCGCGTCACCGACGTCGACCAGGGTGAGCTTTATGCCTTTTTCCATTCCTGGCTCGAAACGAAGGCATCGAGGTCGATGCCGGTCAGGTTCTCCCCCGTCCGTTTCCGGATGGTGATGGTGTTCGCATTGGCCTCGGCATCGCCCAGCACGGCCATGAAGGGGATCTTCTGGAGCTGGGCGGCGCGGATCTTGTAGTTGATCTTGTCACTGCGGGTGTCGAGGAAGGTGCGGATCCCGCGACTGCGCAGGGCCTGCTCGACCTTCTTCCCATACTCGAGATGCTTGTCGGAGATGGGAAGAATGGCCACCTGCACGGGGCAGAGCCACAGGGGAAGCGCTCCCCCGTGGTATTCGAGCAGGACTCCCAGGAACCGTTCGACCGATCCCATCAGGGCCCGGTGCACCATGTAGGGCCGGTGTTGTCCTCCGTCCGCTCCGATGAAGGTCATGTCGAACCGCTCGGGAAGGTTGAAGTCGAACTGGATGGTGGTCATCTGCCACTCGCGGCCCAGGGCATCTTTGATCTTCAGGTCGATCTTGGGGCCGTAGAAGGCCCCGCCGCCCTCGTCCACCTCGCAGGCCAGGCCTTCCTGGTCGACCGCCCGTTTCAGCGCGGCCAGGGCCTGGTCC
>CAZKPI010000060.1:6911-8474 GCA_964554555.1 uncultured bacterium | reverse complement strand
TCGGGGCGGGTGGCGAGGTAGGCCTTGAACTCCTCAAACCCGAACGATTTGAGGATGAACAGGCTGAACCGGATGACCTCGCGCACCTCGTCCTCAATCTGGTCGGGGGTGCAGATGATGTGGGCGTCGTCCTGGGTGAAACCGCGCACCCGCATCAGACCGTGCAGAACGCCGCTCTTCTCGTAGCGGTAGACCGTGCCCATCTCGGCCCAGCGCAGGGGCAGGTCACGGTAGGACCGCATCTGGGTCTTGTAGATCATGATATGGAACGGGCAGTTCATCGGCTTGATGAAGTATTCCTGCTCGTCGATCAGCATCGGGCTGTACATGCTGTCGCGGTAGAAACCCAGATGGCCGCTGGTCTCCCACAACCAGCTCCGCCCGATGTGCGGGGTGTAGATCAGCTCATACCCGTTCTTGTAGTGCTGATCCTTCCAGAACATCTCGGCCGCGTTCCGGATGCGGGCCCCCTTCGGATGCCAGAAAACCAGGCCGGGACCGACCTCCTCGTGGATGGAGAACAGGTCGAGCTCCTTGCCCAGCTTGCGGTGGTCGCGCTTCTTGGCCTCCTCGAGCATGGCCAGATGTTTGTCGAGCTCCTCCTTGGTGGCGAAGGCGGTGCCGTAGATGCGCTGGAGCATCGGCCGCTTCTCGTCGCCGCGCCAGTAGGCCCCGGCGATGTTCAGCAGTTTGAAGAACTTGACCGCGCCGGTGTTGGGAACGTGGGGACCCCGGCACAGATCGACGAAGCCGCCGTGCCGGAAGACCGACACCTTCGGGTCGGGGATCTCGTCGATCAGTTCAAGCTTGAACGACTGCCTGAGATCGCCGAACAGCTTGCGGGCCGCGGCCTTGTCGAGCTCCTCCCGGGTGAATTCCTGTTTCGCCGCGATCGACGCCTGCATCTCCTTCTCGATCTTTTCGAGATCTTCGGGAGTGAGCGAGCGCGAGAGCAGGAAATCGTAGTAGAAGCCGTTCTCGATGGCAGGACCGATGCCGAACTGCGCCTCGGGGAACAGCTTCAGCACGGCCTCGGCCATGATGTGGGCCATCGAATGCCGGCAGACGTCGTTGGCCTCGGGGGACTTCATGGTGACCACCTCGAACTTCCCTGAGGCGGTCAGGGGCATGCGAAGATCGACGAACGAGCCGTCGAGCTTCCCGGCGATGGCCGCCTCGGCCAGCCGGGGGCCGATCTTCGCGGCCGCCTGCTTGACGGTGGCGCCGACGGGGACCTCGAGGGCCTTGCCGTCGGGAAGGGTCAGGGTGATGTTCTCGGACATGTGACAACTCCTTGTCGTGACAACCGCGGGCCGGGGGTCAATCGAGGATGATCTTGCGGAATCCCCGTTTCCCGGCCTGGAGGATGAACGTGTCGCCGTGGCGGAACAGGCGGTTCTGGTCGGTCTGCTTTTCCTGGTCGACCTTGACACCGCCCTGCTGGATCAGCCGCTTGGCTTCTCCGCCGCTGGGCGCCAGCCCGGCCAGCACGATGATCCGGGCCAGGGAGAGGCCTTCCGCCGCGGCGGCCAGCCGTGCCTCCTCGGGATCGTCGGGCAGACC
>CAZKPI010000060.1:6026-6817 GCA_964554555.1 uncultured bacterium | reverse complement strand
TCTTCACCGCTTTCGGTTCGGTGCCGGCCCGCCGTTTGACGTCCGCGAGCTGTGCCGGGGTGAGATCCGTCAACAGGTCAAACCACTTCCCCATCAGGTCATCAGGGATGGACATCACCTTCCCGTAGATCTGGTCAGGCGGCTCGTTGATGCCCACGTAATTGCCCAGGCTCTTGGACATCTTGTCCTTGCCGTCGAGCCCTTCGAGGATCGGCAGGGTCATGATCACCTGCGGCGCCTGGCCGTAGGACTTCTGCAGATCACGGCCCACCAGGAGGTTGAAGGTCTGGTCGACCCCGCCCAGCTCGACGTCGGCGTTGAGCGCGACCGAGTCGTAGCCCTGCATCAGCGGGTACATGAACTCGACCACGCTGATGGGGATCTGGTTCTTGAACCGGTTGGCGAAATCGTCGCGCTCGAGCATGCGCGCGACCGTATACTGCGAGGACAGCTTGAGCACGTCGGCGAAGGTCATGGCCGACAGCCAGGCGCTGTTGAAGACGAGACGCGTCTTGCCGAGGTCGAGGATTTTGCCGATCTGCGCCTTGTAGGTCTCGGCGTTGGCCTGCACTTCCTCTTCCGTCAGGGCGGGGCGGGTCTTCTTCTTGCCGGTGGGGTCCCCGATGCGGCCGGTGAAATCGCCGATCAGAAAGACCGCCTCGTGGCCGAGCGCCTGGAACTGCCGCATCTTCTGCAGGACAACGGTGTGGCCGAGATGGATGTCGGGGGCCGAGGGATCGGCCCCGAGCTTGACCACCCCGCCGTACCCGGCCACCCGCTGAGCGGAGGCA
>CAZKPI010000060.1:0-6016 GCA_964554555.1 uncultured bacterium | reverse complement strand
GTTTGCCGGTCTGATACGATTTCTCGAGCCTGGTCAGGAGCTCCTCGCGGGTGACGAGGTCGACCACGCCCGTGGTGAGGATCTGCAGTTGTTCCTGGGGGGTGGCTTCGAATTTCACGGGTTCAGATGGCTTCCAGTTCTTTCAGGTAGGCCTGGAGCTTGTCGAGCTGGAGGGCGTAGGCGGCGATGCCGTCCCGGATGCGGGCGACCACTTCGGCCGGGGCTTTCGACACGAAGGCCTGATCGTCGAGTTTCCCGCTGATCTTGGCCTTCTCTTTTTCGATCTTGGCGATCTCGGTCTCGACCCGCTTCTTTTCAGCGGCCACATCGATCAGCCCCGCCAGGTTCAGGCAGATCTCGGTGCCGCCCATCAGGCCGACCAGGTGGCCCCGCGGCTTGGCGGCAACCACTTCGAGGGTTTCAATGCCCGCCAGCCAGCGGATCATCTCGCCGTAGCGTTCGAACAGCGGGCTGACCCCCTCCCCGCCGACCACCCGCACGGTAACCTTCTTGCCTGGGGCGATGTTGGCCGAGGCCCGCAGGTTGCGCACCACGCGAACCGCCTCCATGCATTCCCGGATCTCGGCCTCCAGCGGCACGTTGACCAGGGTGCCGTCGACCGCCGGGAAGGCGGCCGCCATCAGCAGGCCCTGGGCCCCCGGCAGTTTCTGCCAGATTTCCTCCGTCACGAAGGGCATGAACGGATGCAGGAGCCGCAGGGCGGTGTCGAGGGTCCGCAGAAGAACCTTCTGCACCGTCTTCTTGCGGTCGGGGTCGGCGCCGGTCAGGGCCGGCTTGCTCATCTCGATGTACCAGTCGCAGAATTCGTCCCAGATGAACTCGTAGACCGACTTGACCGCCTCGTTGAACTTGTACTGTCCGTCGGCGAGGTGGTTGCGAACCGCTTCGACCGCCGCCTGGGCGCGGGAGAGGATCCATTTGTCCCATACGGAGAGAGGGTCGGAAGGGGCGATCCGGTCCTCGATGGTGCAGGCGGCGTCGGCCAGATTCATCAGGACGAACCGGGAAGCGTTCCACAGCTTGTTGGCGAAGTTCCGGCCCAGCTCGACCTTTTCGGGGGCAAACCGGATGTCCTGCCCGACCGGCGCCAGCGAGATGATGGTGTAGCGAAGGGCGTCGGCTCCGTATTTGTCGATGATGTCGAGGGGATCGGGGGAGTTGCCGAGGGATTTCGACATCTTCCGGCCCTTCATGTCGCGCACGATGCTGGTGAAGTACACATCGTGGAATGGGCACCGGTCGAGGAAGAAGTAGCCGGCCATGACCATCCGGGCCACCCAGAAGAAGATGATGTCGGGCCCGGTCACCAGCACGTCAGTGGGGTAGAATTTTGCCAGTGTCGGAGTGCTCTCGGGCCAGCCCATCGTCGAGAAAGGCCACAGCCACGACGAGAACCAGGTGTCGAGGACGTCTTCCTCCTGGGTGATGCCCTGCGTGGCGCCGCACTTCCCGCAGGAGGCGGGAGGCTCCGAACTGACCATGAGGTGGCCGCACCCGCACGTGTAGGCCGGGATCCGGTGGCCCCACCACAACTGGCGGCTGATGCACCAGTCGCGGATGTTCTCCATCCAGTGCAGGTAGACGCCGACCCACCGGTTCGGGGTGAACCGCAGGGTGCCGTCCTTGACCGCGGCGATGGCCTTCTCGGCCAACGGCTTCATGCGCACGAACCACTGGTCGGACAGGTAGGGCTCGATGACGGTGTTGCACCGCTGGCAATGACCGACGGCCAGGGCATGGTCCTCGATTTTCTCGAGCAGGCCTTTGTCCTGGAGTTCCTTGACCAGGGCTTCGCGACAGCTGAACCGGTCGAGTCCCTTGAAGGGCCCCGCCTCGGCGTTCATCACGCCGGCCTCGTCCATCACCACGACCTGCGGCAGGTCGTGCCGGCGGCCGATCTCGAAGTCGTTGGGGTCGTGGGCGGGGGTCACCTTGACCGCTCCGGTACCAAAGGCGGGATCGACGAAGTCGTCGGTGATGATCGGGATCTCGCGGCCGACGAAGGGCAGGATGACCTTCTTCCCGACCAGGTGACGGAAGCGGTCGTCATCGGGGTTCACCGCCACCGCGGTGTCGCCGAGCATGGTTTCCGGACGGGTGGTGGCAACGGTGAGGTGTCCTTCGCCGCCTTTCAGGGGATAGCGCATGTACCAGAGGTTTCCCTTGGTGTCTTCAGGGATCTTTTCCTCATCGGAGAGGGCGGTGCGGCAACGGGGACACCAGTTGATGATGTATTTGCCCTTGTAGATGAGACCGGCCTGGTACAGCCGGACGAAACACTCACGGACGGCCCGGCTGAGCCCTTCGTCCATGGTGAAGCGTTCCCTGGGCCAGTCGCAACTGCATCCCAGGCGCTTGAGCTGGGTGATGATGACCCCGCCGAACTTGTCCTTCCACTGCCAGACCCGGTCGAGGAACTTCTCGCGGCCGAGGTCGTGCCGGCTGATCTTTTCCTTGGCCAGGGCCTTCTCGACGACGTTCTGGGTGGCAATGCCGGCGTGGTCGGTACCAGGCAGCCACAGAGTCTCGCGGCCCTGCATGCGGTAGAACCGGATGAGGATATCCTGCAGGGTGTTGTTGAGGACATGGCCCATGGTCAGCATGCCAGTCACGTTGGGCGGAGGAATGACGATGCTGAAATGGGGGCGCGTCGAACGCTCGTCGGCGTGGAACAGGGAGGAGGTCTCCCATTGGGCGTAGATGCGGTCTTCGACCTGTCGAGGATCGTAGGCCTTGTCGAGGGCGGGAGCGGGGGCGGCTGTTGTCATGGGTGCGGCTCAGGAGGGTTGATTTTTGGTCTGGATGAGATTGACCAGCTTCTCGAACTCGTCAGAAGGAAGGTTCAGGGCCCGGGCCTGCTGGAAGATGGTGTTTTTCACCTCGAGGGCTTTGATCTGGTCTGACAGGCGCTGGTCGGGTTTGAGAGCGACCGCCTTCTGCAGAAGCTGGATGGCCTCGGGGAACTCCGAGCTCTGGGAATGGACCTCGGCCATCTTGACCAGCAGGGGGACGAACTCGGGATCGATCTTGAGGCCTTCGCTGAGATAGTTCCGGGCTTCGTCCAGACGCTGTCTCTCGATCATGCGTTCGGCGAACCGCAGGTAGGTGGTGGGGGTCGGCTCGAACCAGGGCAGGCTCTCGATGGGAAGGCCGTTGGGAGCGGTCATGCGGGCGCCGCACATGTGGCAGAAGCGGCTGTCGGGATTGCTCTGGAGGGTCTGGCAGGCTTTGCAGTTGAACAGGTTCTGCACCACCCAGACCTTCGACTTCTTGATGATCGCGTTGCCTTTGCGGTAGCCCTTCTCGACCTCGAAGACGATGCACTTCTCGGGGAACTTGGCCGACCGGAAGTAGTCGGTGGCGATATGCTGGGCCTCGTCGAAGGTCTCGGAAATGACCGCCATGTAGTGGATCTCGTTGGGGATGATCAGCCGGTCGAGGAGTTTCCGGTGCAGGGAGGCCAGCTCGGGAAGCGGGTTTTTGGCCAGGAACGTGTCGAGCCCGTCAAAAAAGTCGATGAAGCTGGAAATGACCTCGCCGTCGGTGTTGAGGGGGATCGGCCGGCCGGTCTCCCCGGCCGCGGCCACCTTGTTGCGCAACAGCGCCAGCTCTTCGTCCTTGGCCGTCAACTGCTCCTGGCTCTTGCGCAGGATCTCCTCGAACTTCTGGATGGCCAGGAGCTGGTCGGCGACCTGGTTGGTCAACTGTTCGATCTCGACCCGGGCACCCCCTTCGTCGGTGCCGGCCCGGCTCTCTGCGGCCACCCGGAGGTCGGCCAGCTCGTTCTCCTTCTGGGCCAGACGTCTGGTCAACTCCGCCACCTGATGCTTGGCGGCGTCCAGCTGGCCGGTCAGGGTGGTCACCCGCTCCTCGAGAACCTTCATCTGGGCGATCTGCTGTTCCCGCTCAGCTTCCAGGGCGGTCATCTTCATGGCCGCCTCGGCCATCGCGGTCGACTCGCTTTCGAGGCTGTTCACCTTGGCTTTCAGTTCGGGAACCGACGCGATCTCCGCCTCGAGGGTCGCCACGAGTTTTTCCAGCTCGTCCACCCGCTCGGCCTTCTGGCGGGCCTCCTCGAGCTGGGCCAGCAGTTGGGGGTCGGGAGCCGTCTTGATCCCGGCGTTGGCCAACTGCTCGTCCTTTTCCGCCAGCAGGTTCTTCAGATTCTGGGTATCCTGCTCCAGCTCGGCCACCCGGTTGGCCAGCTCAGCGGCATCGCCGCCGCCGCCAGCGGCGGCCTTCGCCTGCAGTTCCTGGTCAGCCTGCTCGAGCCGGGCCCGCAATTCGGCAATCTGCTGTTCCAGGCCGGCGGCGGCCTCGTCGCGTTTGGCCAGTTCACCCTCCAGCCGCTTGACCTCTTCCGCCGCGTCCTTTCCCTCTCCGGATTTGGCCTTCTGAAGGGACTCCAGGGCCGCCTGAGCGTCGATCCGGGCGGCCTTCTCGGCCTCGAGTTCCTGCTCCAGGCGGGCCACCGTGGACTCCAGCTCCTGCAGTTTGGCGGATTCCCCGGCCAGGGCGGCCCCTTGCCGCTCCTGAATCATCTGATTGAGGGACTGGATCTGCTCGTTCTTCTCCCGTTCGAGGTTGGCGAGTTTCGCCTTCTGGTCGTCCAGGTCGCCCTGAAGCCGCGCGATCTCCTCTTCCTTGGCTTCGAGGGCTTTCTGCAGGTCACCCTTCTTCGCCCCGTCGGCCGCGCCGCCCTCTTCCACCTGCGCCTTCAGGTTCTTGATCTGAAGCTGAAGAAGTTTGATCAGGTTGTCCTTCTGGACAATTTGCTGGTTGAGTCGCTTGAAGAACTCGTTGCTGATTTCGCCTTTTTCTTCGCCTGGGCTCATACCTTCTCCCTAGTTTCCCCTCGGGGTGTGAACGAGCATGACATCATAGCTCCGTGACTGCGGTATCGTTGGCGAAAGCCACGATTCCCCGCTTTGGGGGAACTGGAAACCCTCGCCTGATCGAGGCGCAGAAAAGCCGCCATAGTCTAGCACACGGGTTGGGCCAAGACAAGCATTCTGTCTGAGGGGCATCCCCGCCACGGACGCCTGTCCAGGGACCGGTTCGACCACGGTCACCCCTTGGCCTTTTTCAGATCCTGCTGGAGCTTGGTCACCTTCTCCTTCAGGTCTTTGCTGCATTCGGGACAGATCAACCCGGTCTTGATCGTCTTGTTGCAGGTCTGGCAGGTGTGGGCGATCTGGAGGCCCACCCGTTCGAAGCGTCCGCTCGCGATGAAGAACTCGATCTGGGCCTCGGTCGTCTGGACCGCCTTGGCCACCTCGGGGATGGTAACCCCCGGGTTGGCCTTCAGGAAATCCTTGGCCCGCTGGAAGATCTCCTCTTCCTGCTGGAAGCATTTCTGGCAAACATCCTTGGAGAATTTCACCATGATCACGCCGCAGATCCGGCAGGAGATGAGCTTGGGCCCTGCCTGCCCTGGCGGATTGGCCATTTCATCATCCCTTCGGCGAAAGTTTGAACCTTCTGGGAAGTAAACCCATACTACCAGTACGGAAGAAGAGTACAATGACCCATCTATTTTGACAAGGAATTTCAACGGTTGGTATACTCTAAATTGATGGGGATCTCCAAAGCGAAAAGGGGGAAGGGTACCTTATGACAACCCGCAATCGACTGACCCTCGCGTCTGTCCTCGTTGTTCTCCTGCTGGCGGCTCCAGGCCAGGCTTGGGCCCAAAACCAACCTGCACCGGGGTCCCTCCCCTGGGAGAACCCGAACAGCGGCTTCGACAAGCCTTCCTCCGGCGGGACCGGCACCGGCGGCACCGACAAGATTGAAACCGTCATCACCACCTCCGGCGGTTCCAAGGATGACGGCCAGATCACCTCCAACTCGGGAACCGACAAGCAGAAGGGCTTCGTGAACGACTTCCTGAACAACGCCGCGGAAAAGATCAAGAACTCCGGAGGCGGCTCCGGCTGGGTCTGGACCTGGCAGAAAAAGTGGACCATCGGCCCCGACGGCAAACCGGCCGAAG
>CAZKPI010000059.1:10322-14357 GCA_964554555.1 uncultured bacterium | reverse complement strand
GTCCCGCCCCTCGTTCGAGGGGCGGGACCGTTTCGGGGGAAAGCCCACGCGGCGTCAGGTTTGGGTCATGGTCACGGGGCGGCCCGGGCCAGGACGGAGTTGCTTTTCCCTGATGGATGGGTATACTCCCGGAAAAGGACCGGTCAGGAAAGGAGTTCTCATGGACAGTCACCGTTTTGCCTTGCGTGTCGAGCACCTGGCGCCCTCGTCGATCCGCAAGATGATGGGCATTGCCCGCCGTCTCGCCCAGGAAGGGAAGACGGTCTACGAGCTGAACATGGGCCAGCCCGACATCGCCTGTATCTCGGGGTTCCAGGACGCTCTGACGGAGAAGGTGCGCGAGGGTCACATCGTCTATTCGCCATTCATCGGGGAGACCTACCTGCGCGAGACGTTTGCCCGGTATCTGAACCACCATTTCGACCAGCGGAAGGTGAAGCACCTGGTGGTCGAGAAGGAGAACGTGCTGGTCACGGTCGGCGCCTCGCATGCCCTGACTTCCACCTTTCTGGCGCTGTTCGATCCGGGCGACGAGATCCTGTGCGTGGAACCGTTCTTCTCCCCCTACAGCGGGTTCATGGCGGTGGCGGGGGGGGTTCTGAAGGCGATCCCGACCTATGCCGAGCAGGGGTTCGTTCTGCCCCCCGATGAAGAGATCGAGAAGCGCATCACCCCGAAAACCCGCGGGATCCTGTTCAACAGTCCCAGCAACCCCTCGGGCAAGATCCTGTCCGAGGAGGAGTTGACCCGGCTGGCCAGGCTGGCCCTCAAGCACAACCTCTACATCATCGGCGACGAAGTCTACCGCGAGATGATCCTCGGCGATCAGGAATCGACCAGCCTTCTGCAGGTTCAGCTCGAGCACGACCTGATGGAAAAGTTCAAGAACTCGTTCATCATCATCGATTCGGCCAGCAAGTCGTTCTCCCTGTGCGGGGCCCGGATCGGCTTCGTCGTGGCGCGGGCTCCGATCATCGAGAACATCGCCAAGGTGGTGGCCCACACGGTGGCCAGCGTGTCGGATGTCGTCCAGTTCGGGGTGGCACGGGCCTACGAGCAGATCCTGTCGGATGCGGAGTATGTGCGGAACCTGCGCCGCACCTACCGGGAGCGGCTGGACGTGGCGATGACCGCCATCAAGGAGCATCTGCCGCACGTTGTGGCGCCGCGTCCCGACGGGGCCTTCTACCTGATGATCCAGTTCCCCGAGCTGGAAGACGTGAACGACTACGCCATGTTCATGCTCGAGCGGTTCAACCTCGGCGGCGAGACGGTGGCGGTGACCCCCGCGGCCAGTTTCTACCTCACCCCCGGGCGCGGCCGGAACGAGGTGCGGCTGGCGCTGGTCTACGAACCGGAGAAGATCCGGCGCAGTATCTACATCATGGGCGAAGCCTACAAGGCGTTCAAGGTCTACCGCGGGCTGGAACAGAAGGCCTCCCTGCGGTGAATGCCGCCGGACCGGCCCTGCCGCCGCGCGGGCAGGAATCCGCCGGAGGCCTGGCCGGGGGCGGGGGGAGGGGCTGACGGCATGTGCGGCCGGTTCACGCTGACCGCCTCCCGGCGGGCCCTGCTCGATGCCTTCCGGCTGGTCGAGGACGCCCCCGCGGCGCCGCCCCGCTACAACATCTGCCCCACCCAGCCGGTGATGGGCCTGGTGGAAGACCAGCGCGGCCGGCCCCAGTGGCGGTGGCTGCGGTGGGGACTGGTGCCGGCCTGGGCCAGGGAGGCGGGCAAGGGGCCGCCGCTGATCAACGCGCGCGCCGAGACCGTCGAGAGCAAGCCCGCCTTTCGCGGGCCGTTCCGGCACCACCGATGCCTGATTCCCGCTGACGGTTTCTACGAATGGCAGGCCGCCGAGGGGGGGAAGCAACCATTCCTTTTTCGCCTGGCGGGGGGCGGGGTGTTTGCCCTGGCCGGGCTCTGGGATACCTGGCTGGGGCCCGACGGATCGGAGATCGATTCCTGCGCGGTGGTGACGACGGCGCCCAATGAGCTTCTTCAGCGGTTCCACGACCGGATGCCGGTGATCCTGGCCCCGGCCGACCACCGGCGGTGGCTGGGGGCCGGCGAGCTGTCGGCGGCGGAGCGGGGGCGGCTGTTCGCGCCCTTTCCGGCGGCGGGGATGACCGCGACCAAGGTCGACCGGCGGGTCGGGAACCCTTCCTTCGACTCGCCGGCCTGTCTCGAACCGGTTCCCTGAGTGCCGGCGCGATGAGCTTCCGACGGTGGCTGGCGGTGGTCGGCCTGTTCCTGGCCGCGGCGTTCTGCGGCCTCCTGGCGGGGCTGCTGCATTTCGCCGGGTCGGGGATGGACCGCACCATGGAGATCGCCGCCCGGGCCCCGACCCGCCGCCTGGCCGAGGTGCTGACCACGGACGGGACGGCCTGGGTCAAGGTCAGGCTGGAAGTGTCCTCCGGCACGGTTCCCCTGACCTGTGCCGGGCAGGCCTGCCTGCTTGTCGAGGTAGAGGAGTTCCAGACCCGTCTCGAGGACATCCGTTCGGGCGGAACCTGGACCCGGCGGCCGTTCGAGCGTTCCATCCGGAGCGAGCGGAAGGTCGTTCCCTTCGATCTGGTCGATGGAGCGGCCCGGATCACCATCCGGGATGCGCTGGGGGTCAAGTTCTGGCCTGACATCCTGCAGGAAAGGCACAGCACCGATGAGGGTCCCGGCGGGGCGGTCCCAGGGACCGGGCCGGCCACGGGTTCGGAGGCTGGCCCGGGCCCAGGGCGTGGGCCGGGTCAGGGGGCAGAGCCAAGCGGGGTTGCGGGCCAGGGGCCGGGGGCGGACGGGAGGATGGGGACCCGCCGGGTCGAATCCTTCCTGCCCGACGGCACCGAGGCCTGGGCGTTGGGGGCCTTCCGGAACGGGACCCCGCAGGTGCTGGACTCGGGGATGTTCGTGCTGACGAGCCTGGGTCCGGAGCGGTTCGGCAAGACCGTCCATGCCGGGTTGTCGCGGGCGGGGGCCGTCCAGGGGTGGTGTGCGGCCGGAGCGGTGCTGTTCCCCCTGCTGGCGTTGGTCCTCATCTTGAAAAGGCGCTGAAGAAGGGGTATCCTTGCCTCCCGCATTCCCAAACCATCGCCAGGGGAGGAACCCATGCTCGACATCCGCGCCATCCGCCAGGATCCCACCTTTCTCCGCAACGGCCTGATCCGCCGCGGCGAGGTTGATTTCGCCGACCCCGGCGTGGTCGGTGTTCTGCAGAAGGCCGGGCTGGAAGCGAAGAAGACCCGGGCCGCCCTGGAGGCTCTTCTGAAAGAGGCGGGGCAGGTCCGGATCGACAAGATCGCCGCCCTGGAGGGCCTCGATGCGAAGCGGCGCGGCATCCTGTTCGAGGTCGAGCAGTTGAAAGCCGAACGCAACAAGGCCTCGCAGGAGATCGCGAAGAAAAAGGCGGCCAAGGAGCCGGCCGACGAGATCCTGGCCCGCATGAAAGAGGTGTCGGACCGGATCAAGGGGTTCGACGAGCAGGTGGCGGCGGTCGACCGCGAGTTGGACGATCTGCTGTTGGGCATTCCGAACGTGCCCCACGCCTCGGTTCCGCTGGGGTGCGGGGAAGAGGACAACCCCGAAGTCCGGCGGCATGGCGAACCCGCGGCGATGGCGTTCGCGCCGAAGGACCACGTCGATCTCGGGGCGGCCCTTGGGATCCTCGACATGGATCGGGCGGCCAAGCTGACGGGGGCGCGGTTCTCGGTGCTGGTCGGCGACGGAGCCCGGCTGGAACGGGCCATCTGGACGTTCATGCTCGACCTGCACCGCGAGAAGCACGGGTACCTCGAACTGCTCCCCCCGTTCATGGTCAATTCGGCCTCGATGCGCGGCACCGGCCAACTGCCCAAGTTCGAGGCGGACCTGTTCAAGCTGGCGAACACCGACTATTACCTGATTCCCACGGCCGAGGTGCCTCTCACCAACTATTTCGCCGGCGAAATCCTGCCCGAGGCGGCCCTGCCGGTCAAGTTCTGCGGTTTCACTCCCTGTTTCCGGAGCGAGGCGGGAAGCTACGGAAAGGATACCCGCGGGCTG
>CAZKPI010000059.1:0-10307 GCA_964554555.1 uncultured bacterium | reverse complement strand
GCACCAGTTCAACAAGGTCGAGCTGGTCAAGTTCGCCCATCCCGACAAGTCGTATGAGGAACTGGAAGGGCTGACGGCCGATGCCGAGCAGGTTCTGCAGAAGCTGGGGCTTCCCTATCGGGTGGTGACGCTGTCGACAGGCGACATGGGCTTCAGCGCCGCCAAGACCTACGACCTGGAGGTCTGGTTGCCCTCGCAGAAACGGTACCGGGAAATCAGCTCGTGCAGTAATTTCGAGGACTTCCAGGCGCGGCGGGCAAACATCCGGTTCAAGGGCGATGCCAAGGGTGCCAAGCCGGCCTTCGTGCACACCCTGAACGGGTCGGGGCTGGCCGTCGGACGAACCTGGGTGGCCATCGTCGAGAACTACCAGGACGGGAACGGGCGCGTGGCGGTGCCCGAAGCCCTGCGTCCCTACCTGGGTGGACAATCGCACCTCGAACCTGGCAAACCCCTGGGCTGATCGCCTTTTCCTGGCATATTCCGTGTGACGTCCGGGCCTCTGGCCCGGTGCCCGCGCGCCTTCCTTTCTGACCCTTGCCGGTCTCTTCCGCTTGACGATGTAATGATCAGGAGCGGGGCGAACACGTCCCGCCGATCTCTGGCATCGTCAAAGGAGGCATTTTCCCATGGTGGTGAGAGGGAACCTGGTCCGGGTCCTGGCAGTGGTCTTCCTGCTCGGGGTGGTCGGCGTCGGCGCGGCATTTGCCGACACCATCACCCAGACGTTCGAACATTCGCTGGCCGTGGGCACCCACGCCCAGAGCTGGGAGCACCGCATCGACCTGCCCGATGCCTGGGCCATGAAGGGGCAGTTCTTCGTCAAGCGGAGCCTGGCCCTGACCGGCAAAATGGTGATCGAGCGCGAGGAGCTCAAGCCGAACTACTACTACGTCAAGGTGCGTCTGCCCAAGGCCTACCTGTGGGTGGCCAAGGGGAACCTGCAGGTGACTCTCGAAGGCGGCGCGGAAGCCCCCGCCACCCCGGTTCTCGAGCCCTGCACCGGGCTGAAAGTTTCCGGCTACGGGACCACTCCGAAGATGGCGTGGATCGGGCAGGGCAAATTCACCGCCCTCACCCTGCTGGACCGGACCTCCGGCGAAAGCGTGTGGGAGCGCGTGATCCTGGGCAAGACGACCGCCGACCTCGACGAGGGCAACCTGAGCGTCGGACACCACTACTTCTTCGGGGCGCGGCAGAGCGACGAGACCGGCCGCTACTCGGCCGAAACCAGGGCCGGCTTCCGGGTCGACGTGAAGAAGGAAAAGTGCCGCTACTGCTACGGCAGTGGGTGGGAGACCTGCCGGAACTGCAACGGCGCCGGACATATCGTATCGACCGGCCCCAACGGCCAGCCGGTCTACACCATCTGCGGAGCCTGCAACGGCACGGGCCGGCAGAGGTGCACCTGGTGCAACGGCACCGGCTACACCGAAGTCCCCATCATCGTCAACGAATAACGGTCTGTTCGCCAGAGCCCGCCCGCGCGGCGGGCATTTTTCATTTTGGGCGGGGTCGCCTTGGTGCCCGGGATTTTTTTGCCGCGGGGAACGCGGCCGCCTTTCCTGGCCGGAACGCCGCCGGGGAGGCGTTTGAGTCCGCGGGGCAGGTGTGGTACTCTGTCGCGTGATGCGTTGGAATCGGGAACAGCCGCGGCGGCCTGGCTGGCCGGTGCCCTGGTCAGGGCACCGGCCGGATGTCCTGGCCCGGCGACCATGGGGTGACGGCCTGCCCACGGCCGGCGGCCCGGGAGCGGTTGCCATCGAGGGGTGCGGGTTTCCCCGGAAGGCCCGCTCCTGTCAGCCGTTTGGCGGTCCGGTCAGCCCCTTTGCGCGGCGCGAAACGGCCTTTTCGCGCCGCCATCAGCGGCGGCAAAGGGGCACTTCCGACCTCGTGTCGGTCGGGGGAATCCTCGCTGTCGCCCTGATGCTGGTTCTCTATCTTACCGGGTGCTCAGGGACTTCGGGAGGGGTGGACCCGGTATTTCCCTATCCGGCGATGACGGGGGTGACCTTTTCCGGGGCCATCGATCTCAGTGATGTCGGGTTGCACCCGTCGCTGGGCGGGTATTACCCCTCGGTGCGCGCCGCCCCGGCCGGGGCAGGCCGGGGCTCCGTGCGGCCGGCTGTCCTCGATTTCTCCCATTTTGGCATCACCATCGAAGACGACCCCTCCACCAAGGGCACCGTCGCCACGGATGGGACGTTCGCTCTGGGCGAGATCAGCCTGCGCGACCAGGCGGTGCTCCGGTTCACGAGTTCCGCCTACAAGGGTTTCGTCCTGGAATGGATGGGGTTCGATCCCCAGGTGTTGTGGGGGCCGCGCCAGATCCGGGTGACGGTGCGGTCGACGGCCCGGTCGATCATTGCCCGGATGCTGCGGAACCGGCACGGCCGCCGCCTCGACCCCGAGAGCATCACCGATGCCGAAATCCAGGGAACGGTGAACGCATTGCTCGACGTCCTGGAGAAGCACCCCGAGAAGATCTCCGCGGCCGTGCCCCTCGACCAGGTGGGCGAGGTGGTGACGGCGGCGGGGACCGCGGCGGACGCCCTGGCCGCCGGGAACCGTGGAATCTTTTCCCGGGAATGGACCATCCTCGTCTACCAGGCCGGGGACAACGACCTCGACCTGGCCGTCAAGAGCGATCTCGAGGAGATGCTGAAGGCGGGCCCGCCCGCCCAGACGGCTCTGCTGGTGCAGGCCGACCGGCCCTCCACCGGTGTCCGGCGTCTCTGGATCAGGGAGAAAGGGAAGGAGCAGGTGCTCGCCGCGGCTGGCCAGGCCAATGCGGCCGACCCCCTTCTGATCGGTGATTTTGTGGCCTGGGGCCAGCGGGCCTTCCCCGCCCGGCGGTTCGCCCTGATCGTGGCGTCGCACGGCCTGGGCTGGCGGTTCGGGGATCCCTCGCGGGGGGTGATCACCGACGATCCGGCGGGGGTGACCATGGACGTTCTTTCCCTGACTGCGGCCCTGACCGCGGCTGTCACCACGCCCGGCCCGTATGTCCGGCCGCTCGACCTGATCGGGTTCGATGCCTGCCTGATGGGGCTGTTCGAGGTGGCCTGCCAACTGCGGGCCTGTGGCCGCTTCCTGGTGTTCTCCCAGGCCAACGAGCCTTCTCCCGGCTGGCCCTATGACCGGTGGCTGGGCGCGGTGGGCAGTGGGGCGGCCGCCCTCGACGGCGAAGCCCTGGGGCGGGCGGTGTGCGATGCCTACCGGGGTTTCTACGTCGAGGCGGGTCTCGACGCCCGCTATTCCGGAACTCTTTCCCTGGTCAGGCTCGACCGGATGGCCGACCTCAAGACCCGGTTCGCCGACTGGAGCGCGGTGCTCTATCGTGACCGGCCGACGGTTGGGTCAGCCCTGCGCGGTTTGCGTGATGCCCTTGCCGCGGCGCCCGAGACGCTGGGCGGGGCTGAGCGGTATCTGGTGCAGGCCTTCGAGATGGTCGACTACCGGGACCTCGCCGACCTGGTGGCCGCGAGCCGCACCAGTGTGCCCCAGGCCAACAGCCTTGCCGACCAGCTTATGGTGAGCTTCCGGGAGGCGGTCCGCTACACGGTCCGGTTCGGCGGCCGGTATACGCGGGCCCAGGGCCTGTCGATCGCGTTCCCCGGCCCCGGGGATATCGCCGACTATGTCGGGGCTTCCGCCTACCCCTTACTCGATCTGGCCCGGGACACCAGCTGGGACGACCTGTTCACGGACCTGGCCATCGCCTCAGCGGTCAGCCGGGTGGACGGCCGGGCCCTTCAGGCCACGGCGAAGTGGAGCGGGGGGGCGGATCTCGACCTGCTGGTCGGGGAGCCTGACCCCCAGCCGCTGTCGGGAAGCCAGCCCCAGGTCTGGTTCTCGGCCGTCGAGGGGTCGACCACCCCGAACGGGCGGTTTTCGCTCGATTCCGCCAAATCGGGATTGAGCGAAGAGTCCTGGCGGGCGGAACCGACGATTCTGCCGGGCCGGTATTTGATCCAGGCGCGCTTCTTCGCGCAGAGCCCGGTGACGACGCCGACGGCGGTGACGGTTCGGGTCTCGAATCTGGCGACCGCCACCGAGGTGGCGGCCACCCTGCGGCCCGGCGAGGTCTGCCAGGCCGTGGCGGTCGAGGTTGCCCCCGGGGGCGGGATGACCATCACCCCTGTCGCCGAACCCGCCCCCGAAGAGGAATGAACCGCCGGCCCCCTTCCGGGCAGGGAGCCCGAGCGGGGACCGGAAAGATGGGGCGGGGCCGGGTCAGCGTCTGGTGAAGCCGGAGAGGATGCGGTCTTTGGCGGAGGAGAGGACGCCGTCGATGAGCACGCTGTGGCCGGTGGTCAGGGCGGTGCGGGCGAAGGTCTTCATCATGTCTTCGAACTCGTTTTCCCGTTCCGAGCTTTGGGGGAGGAGATTCGAGGCGATGGCGGAGTTGACCTGGCCCTTGAACTGGTTGACGGTCTTGTCGGTCACCTGGCCGGGAACACTGCCAAAGAGGGCTTTCGCTTCCTTGGCGAGGCTGGTTGAGCCATCGGGATTGTATTTGTATTTGGAAAGGCCGTTGGCGTAGGCCTCGGCGGCCAGCACCCGGGTCCAGCCGCCGTAGCGGGCGAGCATCTCGCTTTCGGCCTCGTTCAGAAGGCGGGGCATGGCTGAGCGGACGGTGTCCCACCGCTGGTTGTCGGCCTTCATGGCGTAGACCTTCTGCTCGACGAGGGCGGCTTTGTACTGCGAGGGACTGATGAGGGCCACCTGGCCTTGCAGGCGCTTGGCTTCGGCCTCGGACAGCTGGATCCGGCCGGCCTTGTAATCGTCGTATTTCTTGAAGGTCTCCTTGATGGTGTTGACCCGGGTGGTCGACAGCTCGGCCTTCTGGACATAGGATTCGTGGATGGCCTGGCAGGCGAGCCGGGTCAGTTCGCTGTCGCTCACCTTGGCGAGTTCGGGGTTCTGTTCGGCCAGGATGGCCTTCATGGCCTTGACGTGGGCGAATCCGCCCTGGAGGCGGCCGAGTTCGAGGGCCTGGTTCAGCTTGTATTCGCGGTCGTACTTTTCCGCGTACTGGTTGTAGATCGCCTGGTTGGCCGAGGTGGACTGGGCCTTTTCGGCGGCGAGGCACTGATTCAGCCAGTCCTGGCGGGCGGCCTCGACGCGCTTGAGGTAGGCGGCCTGGGCGCGGGCGTAGTTGGCCGGGTTGCGGATCTTCGTGATGGAAGGGGCGTTTTCCCGTTCCTTCTGGTATTTCTCGTAGAGTTCGTTGGCCTTCTTCCACTCGGGGTCGTTCTCGCGGTACATCTGGTCGATGGCCGCCCGGCGGGCCTTGGGGCCGTCGTAGAGGTTGTGCTTGAGGGCTTCGACCGACAACTGGGCGGCGCGCACGGCCAGGCTACTGCCCATGGTCTGGAGCCCGGCCTCGGCGACGCTGATGTCATCCCGCTTCTTGGTCATGCCCTGGATGACCTTCTCGTAATACTCGTAGGCGGCGGTTCCGGGGGCGTAGCGGGCCTGTTCGGCCCGGGCATCCCTGATATCGTCGTTGATGAACCCCTTTTCGAGCCAGGCATTGGCGGCCCCGCCGGCGAAATTGGTGGGGAGGGTGGAAACCAGGCTGGAAAGGGCCTTCCCCTTGGCGGTGGAGCCGAAGATCTTGACCGAGAGACGGTCGGCCCATCGCCCCTTGTCGTAGGTATAGAGGCGGTCAGACAGGACCGAACCCGCAAACCCGGAAATGACGGAGGACACCGCGGCCCGTTTCATGTCCTTGAGGAAGTCTTCGTGCGAGTAGCTCTCGCCCTTCATCTGGTCGATCTGGTTCCGGAGGGAGTCGAGTTCCTTGATCTCGGCTTCGGTCAGCGGGGTGCCGTTGGCCATGTGGGTGTCGAGGATCTGGTCGATGCGCTTCTCGGCGGCGGCAATCTTTTCGGGGTAGTGGAAGTAGTGGCGGGCCCAGAGGTTTTTCACCAGGCCGCCGACCGACGAGGAGACGGCACTGCCGGCGAAACCCAGGGCGGCCTGGGTGGCGGCCACGCGGTAGATGGCGTTGCCGACGGTGGGGCCGGCCATGCCGAACAGGCCGCCAGTGGCCAGGTTGAAGGGGGCCATGACGGCCTCGATGGTGGCGCTGACGGTGACGTCGCGCCAGATCTTGGCGTCTTCCTTGGGCACGTCGCGATACTTGGCGTTCATGCGCTTTTCGTAGGCATAGGTCATGATGCCGCCCAGGGCGGCGCCGACCAGGATGCCGCCGGCGATCATGGCCACAGGGGAGAGGGGGGCGAGCAGGGCGGTGGCCAGCATCACGCCGAAAGACGGGACGAGAGAGCGGCCGACGCTCCACAGGACCTTTTCCCACCAGGGCATCTCTTTGGCGCCCGGCTTGCCAAGAATGGTCTCCTTGACCTTGGTGAACATGCGGCCGAACCAGCTCTGCTTCTCGGCGGCGGTGGGTTCCTGCAGGGCGGTGGTGCCGGCGGCGCTGGTGTCGCGGGTGTCTTCTCCGGCGGCGGTCAGGAAGGAGCCGTCCGCTCCGGAGGGGGATCCGGCGCCGGCCTGGCCGGCGGTGCCGCCCGAGGCGGTCTGGCCGTTATCAGGAAGGGATTCCTGGTAGGCTTTCTGGGCGGCCAGGTAGGCCTGGAGCTTCGCCTGGGTTTCGGCCAGCGGGGCTCCCGCGGCGACCGACTCGGCGTAGGCCTGATACGCGCTCTGATACTGGCGATATTTCCCCTGGATGACCTCGCCATCCTGGGCGAGAGCAGGGATCAGTCCCTGGGCCAGCAATGTCAGAACGAGCATCCACACGATCGGGAGGCGCCATGTCGTCTTCGTCTTCATATAGGCAATTGTACGCAGGGTTGGGGGAACCGTCAACGGAGGGGGACCCCCCAGGATCCGCCCAGGTCAAGGAACAGGAGGCAACTTCCCCAACGTCGGGAGAGACAGGCCCCCCAGCTGGAGCCGCGGGGGTAGCGGGATCGTTCACTTCCCCTCAGGCCGGGCGTGACGGCTGGAACAACCCCCGCCACAAGGACGGCTTGAACAGGACGATGAGGGTGATGACCTCGAGGCGGCCGGCCCACATGAGGAGGAAGAAGACCGCCTTGGTGGCCGTGGTGAGCCCGGCGAAGGAGCCCATGGGCCCGATGGGGCCAAGGGCCGGGCCGATGTTGCCGAGGGTGGCGATGGCGCCGGAGAAACCGACCAGCAGGTTGCTCTCGAAGAGGGAAGCCAGCAGGCCGCCGGCGGCGAACAGGGAGAAATAGGCGGCGATGAATCCCAGGATGGGTTGGAATTCGGTGTCGAGGAAGACGCGCCGGCCGAGCCGGATGGGGATCACGGCCTTGAGGTGGATGGCGCGGGTCAGCTGGCGGGCCAGGAAACGGAGCAGGAACAGGGCGCGGATGACCTTGATGCCGCCGCCGGCGGAGCCGGAACAGCCGCCGATCAGGGTCAGGAAGACCAGCACGGCCTTGGCCCGGTCGGTCCAGAGCTCGAAATCGACCGAGGCGAACCCGGTGGTGGTCATGATGCTGAGGTTCTGGAAGAGGGCCGTGCGAAAGGTGGCGAGGGACCATCCCTGCGCCGGGTCGGCGCCGAGGATGGCGAACAGGACGATGGTGGTGGCGGCCAGGATGGCGATGTAGCCCCGCATTTCCACGTCGTCCCAGAGCAGGCGCAGGTTGCCGCGCAGGGCGCGGACCTGGAGGGTGAAGTTGGCCCCGGCCAGGAACATGAACACGATGCAGATCCATTCGATGGGGGGGCTCTGGTAGCCCATGATGCTCTGCGGGTGGGGGGAGAACCCGCCTGCGGCGAGGGTGGCCATGGAGTTGCAGAAGGCGTGGTTGGCCGACATGCCGAAGGCCATCAGCAGAAGGGTCTGGGCCAGGGTCAGGAAGATGTACCACCCCCACAGGTGGCGGGCGGTGTCGCGGATGCGGGGGGTGAGCTTTTCCTTGGATGCGGCCGAGGTTTCGGCGAAGAACAGCTGGCGGCCGGCGACGGCGAAGTGGGGAAGGATGGCGACGAACAGGACCAGGATGCCCATGCCGCCCAGCCAGTGGGTGAAGCCGCGGAAGAAGAAGAGCGACTGGCTGAAGGCGTTGAAGTCGGTGAAGACAGTGGCGCCGGTGGTGGTGAACCCGCTCATCGACTCGAACAGGCTGTCCATTACCGACAGGCCGCTGCAGAGGTACGGGACGGCGCCGAAGGAGGAGACGAAGAGCCACCCCAGGGCCACCACGGCCATGCCCTCGAGGCGGTCGAGATCGTCGAAGGTGCGGGCGGGGACCAGGCGACTGCACATCTGGCCGAAACCCATGGCCAGGGCGGTGGTGAGGCCGAAATGGAGGACGGACGCCCATTCCCCGAACAGGACGGCGACGAGGAGGGGAAGGGCCATCAGGGTGCCGAAGGCCCGCACCACGAGGCCGAGGACGGCCATGACGAGACGCCAGCGGATCATGCGGGGCGGCCGGTCACGCCGGAGGGTGGGGGGCGGTCAGGAGCTGGCGGAACTCGGGACCGCGGCCGGCGGTGCAGAAGACGCGCAGGAAATCGCGGGGTTTGACCTTGTCCTCGCCGTGGGGGACGATGAGGGCGGCCTGGCGGCGGATGGCGCCGATGATGACCCCTTCGGGCAGTTTCAGGTCGCGCAGGCGGCAGGCCTTGAAGTGTTCGGGAACCTCGATTTCGAGGACCTCGGCCTTGCCTTCCTCGATCACGTTGAGGACGCTCATGCCCTGGGAATTGATCATCAAAACGACACTGCGGACGGCGGCCAGCCGGGAACTGAGCGCGACATCCACCCCCACCCGCTCGAACAGGGGCATGTTGCGGGGGTTGGCCACGCGGGTGATGATCTTGCGGGCCTGGAGCTGGCGCGCGGCCAGGGCGATCAGGAGGTTGCGCTCGTCGTTGGTGGTGAGGGCGATCAGGCAGTCGCAATCGGGAATCTGCTGGGTGGCCAGGAACTCCAGGTCGGTGCCGTCGGCGTTCAGCACCATGGTTCGGCGAAGACGGTTGGCCAGGACCTGGGCCCGCTCGGTGACCTGTTCGATCAGGCGGACCTCGAGGCCTTCCATGTCCTCGAGGATCTCGGCGAGGAGCATGCCGGCATTGCCGCCGCCGACGATGACGACCTCCTGCTTGCCGCGGCGGGGCGGATCGTAGCGGTTGACCAGGCGCCGCATGCCCGCCTCGGTGCCGAAGAAGACGGCCTTGTCCCAGGCGGCCAGCTGGGTGGACCCGCTGGGGATGAACACTTCGTGCTCGCGGACGAGCGCCACCATCAGGGTGTTCTTGGGCAGGTCGAGGTCGCGCAGGGCCTTGCCGACATCGGGGTGGTTTTCGCCCAGCTTGAACTCGATCAGCTTCAGCATATCCTTCTCGACGACCTCGACATCGACAGCCCCGGGGACGGTGACGATGCGGGCGATGTCCTCGGCGAGCAGTTTTTCCGGCCAGATGAGGCGGTCGATGGCCAGGTTGGTTCCCAGTTCGCCCTGGAACGTGTCGAAGTAGTGCTCCTTGTTGACGAAGCAGACCGTCCGGGCCTGTCCCATCTGGCGGGCGGCGAGACAGCTGATGATGTTGACCTCGTCGGAATGGGCGCAGGCGAGGAAGAAATCGGCCTCGGGAACCTGCGCCTGGCGCAGGATGTCAAGGTTGGTGGCCGGGCCCTGAACCACCTGGACGTCGAACTCGCCCAGCCGCTCACAGCGGTCGGGGTCGGGTTCGATGACGAACATGTCGTGCTGGGTGGACAGCTCGCGGACGAGCAGGAAGCCGATCTCGCCGCCGCCGGAAAGAACAATCTTCATGGAATGGCTGGGTTCTCCTGAATGGAGGGAATGGTACTCCATCGCCCGCCGGGAGGCAATCAGGCGGAGAACATGTCTGGAAAGGACTTCTCGTGGAGCCCCGGAACGCCTTCAGATGCCGGGGCCGGGGAGCACAGGGGGGGCTCGCGCTCCGTGACGGTTCAGGGAAGACTCCAAGGCCGCATGCCTCATGGGACGGACCCGATGGGTCCCACGTGCCGTACACGCCGGCGCGATTCGGAAGGCGCCTCGCCGTCGTTGTTCCGAATTCCTCACGATTCCAGCGGTGGTGATCGGGGTGGCGGAGTGGAGAGCCATCCCCTATAATGGGGTGGTCAGTATTCCCCCCCAAAAACACAGGGGAACAAGGATGGAACCGTCATGCATGTACCCCGCACCGCTTTTCGGGCTTGGATGTGGCCCTTTCTGCTGGTCATGGTCGCCAGCCTGTTCGTCGCCCAGCCTGGGTTTGGCCAGGCCCCGGCCCGGGAGACCGTCGAGGGGAACCTCCTC
>CAZKPI010000058.1:8505-14442 GCA_964554555.1 uncultured bacterium | reverse complement strand
GCCTGCCCCGGCGGGGGCCCCCGGCTCCCAGGCCGCGGATGTCAGTTCCATCATTCCCGAACTGCCCCCCGGGGCGGCCGCGGCCTGGCTGGCCAACGGGCAACTGCAGGTGAGCCTGCCGCCATTCGAATGCCGCATCGACCTGGCCGCCCGGGTTCTGCTGATCGTCGACACCGCCAGCTTCAACTCCTGGCGCCTGCAGGTCGAGGCCCGCCACCTGCAGGGGTTCGGCCAGATCGCCTCGCACCAGGACCCCGACGGCACCACCGTCTTCACCCTCGACGGCAGTGGCCTCACCCTGGCCGTCCGGCCCGAGAGTCCGCCCGCCGTCGCCTGCCGCTTGGGCCAGGGCGCCCCGCCCCTGCTGATCCGCTTCCCCGGCACCGAAGCCAGCAGGAACACCCCCTGATCCCCCCGGAACCGGTCCCCATCTTTCAAGCCCGCCGGCCAGAATCGCGGCCGCCGCCATCTCCTCCCTCGCCGCGGCCGGGGCCGCCCGCCTTCCGCGCCGGCGCGGCCGGCTCCGGGTCAGGCTTCGCCTTCGGTGGGCCCGCAGGGTGAAGGAGGCCCAGCCGGGGTGGCTCCCAGCCGGGGAAGGCCGGCAAAGGTCCGTGCTTCCCCGGTGCCGCGCCTCCGGCGAGGGAAACCCCTCAGAGCTCACCAACCCGGGACGAAGGGGAAAAGCCGCGCCCCGCCCCTCTCCCTCGTCGGTTCCGCCCCTCGCAACAAGGGTGACGAGGGCGGCGCCGCCGAACAAGAAGGGCTACCGGGAAGGCTTCTTCGCAGGAAGGCACCAGTTCTCGACCTTCAAACCCGGCACCCGGGAAAACTCCCGCTCGTTGTTGGTCACCAGCACCACCCCCAGGGCCAGCGCATGAGAAGCGATCAGCGTATCCAGCGGCCCGATCGGGAAGCCGGCTTCTTCGAGGGTCTGCCGGACCATCCCATATTCGACCGCCGCCCCGGAATCGAACGGCAGAATCTCGAAAGGCAGGAGGAACTCCTGGAAATGCCGCCGGTTCCTGTCCGGCTTGGCGCTCTTGGCTATCCCGAACTCCAGTTCGGCCAGCGTGATGGATGAGATCCCGATGTCACCAGGCCCGTAGGCCCTGACGTGATCGGCAATCGCCGGGTGCTTCCCTTTGCAGAGGTAGATGAAAATGTCGGTGTCGAGCAGATAGCGCATCAGTCAAAAGGCTCCCGGACCTCCCCCACACCCTGGTCACGCTCGTTCATGAAATCGGCCGAGAACTTCCCGATGTTCCGATTCATCGGCCCCCACCAATCCTCGGCCGGAAGGAGGATGACGGCTTTTCCCAGCCGTTTGACGAACACCTCCTTGCCGTTGAACCGGAATTCCTTCGGGAGCCGCACAGCCTGGCTTTGCCCATTCTGAAAAATCTTGGCGGTCTTCATGCCCGCACCTCCTATATATACCAAAAAATATATACCACCCGATCCGGGAAAAGCAACCCGATCGTTGTGCCGCCGGCGCTTATTCGAAACGGTCCGCGGCCTCTGCCCTCCCGGGGTTCGCCGGGGGACGGGGGGCATCGACTCCCGCCGGGCCCTGTTGGCCGGCCGGGGGAACGGCGATGCCGGTTTGGGCCGGCGGCTGGGTGCGGAGATCGACCGCCAGCGCCCACAGGCGGCGGACGAGGCGGGGCAGATACCAGGGCAGTCCGAGGAGGAACAGGATCAGGAACAGGGTGCGCCCGCCCAGGGCGTCGATCACCTGGGTGACGGCACCGCCCGCCACCTGGCCTCCGGTCTGGATCGTGGTCCGGGCGATGGGCTCCACGGCCCCGCTCACCACTTGTTCGGTGATAACCCCCACCCCCTGGAAAACCGGTTCCGGATTGGCCAGGAAGGCCGCCAGGGCCGCCCCGCCGGCATACAGGGCCTTGTGCTGGTCCAGGTGGGCGATGAAGCGGTCACCGTACCGGGCCAGGGTTTCCAGGAACTCGACCGGCCGGCCGGCCGCCTGGGCGGCGCGGTACCAGGTGTCGAGGCGGGGCCCGTGCCGTTCGAGGTAATACACCCCGCGCTGACCCAGGCGGGCGCAGACATCGACCGCCGTGGAAGTCCAGGCGGAGCCGAGGGTGACGGCCTCGCGGGCGCAGGCGCGCCCAAGGATCTCCTCGAGGCGGATCACCGCCCGGGTCACGGCGGGAAGACGGGCGGGGGGAACCTGCAGGCCGGCCCTGGTCAACGCGACGGCGACCCGGGCGAGATCGTCGGCCTGATTTCGGGTCAGGCCGGTCGCGGCGCGTCCGGCCAGCCGCACCGCGTCATCGGCCTGACGGCCGGCCAGGGCGGCGGCAGAACGCCCGGTCAGCCGGGCCGCATCGTCGGCACCACTGCGGACCGCGGGTCGGGCCACCCTGGAACAAACCCCCTTGAACCAGGAGGGAACGATGCCATGGGCGGCCCCCCAGGGAAGCCCGGTAGCGGGCAGAAGCCAGAAAAGCAGGACGGCTGACAGCAGGACAGGGACGGGGGAACCCCGCGACGGGGTCGGGGACGAATGGCGTTGCATACGGGCCTCCTTCCGGCACATGGTCAACTGGTCAGGCCGCGCGCGGCGATCAGCCGGCGGACCGCCTCCCGATAGGTTTCCTCGAACTTCTCGCTGAAATCGTCGATGGCCTTGGTGCCGAGAGTTTCGAGCCCGTTCACCGAGGAATCCCCTGACCACAGGCCCCGCTCGAGCCCGGTCAAGGCGCGGTCGAGGCGCTCCTCGACCCCGGGGCGGGTGATCCGCTCGAACACCCAGTCCACCGCGGCGAAAGCCAGGAGTCCGATGCCGGTCGAGACGAGGCCCTGGGCGACGCCCGTGATGAGAGCCCCGCCGGCCACCTCGCTGAGTCCCATCCAGACCAGCATCCGGCTGGAGAGGGCGAGGTTGGCATACCAGTTCCCGACGATCCACTCGCTGACCGTCGCCGCCGCCCAGGTTCCAGCCATCCCTCCCAGGTACTCGGAGACGAAGGTCCCGACCAGCAGGGCGCCCAGATTGTGCCGGAGCCCGGCGGTGAGATCCATGGCCTGCAGGGCCTGGCGAAAATGGCGCTCGACCTCCTCCTCGGGGATGGCGATATGCACTTGCTCGGACAGGAGGGAGGACAGGTCCATGTTCAACTGCCTGATGAGGGCCCGCATGTCGCGATGGATCTGGGACTGGAAGGCCTCCCCAGCCTCAGCCAGCATGGCCTTCAGGGCCGTCTCGGAGAGGACGAGTTCGGTGAACCGGGCGCGACAGAGGTCGGCATTGCGGTCGGGAACGGGCTTCCTCTCATACCCGAAAACCCAGCGCCCGGCGTTGGCCACGTGATCCCAGCAGTTGTGCGCCGTATTGGCCAGGGCATGGAAGCGGGCGGTGTAGGAATACTGCCAATCGAGGAAGGCACCCACCCGTCCCCGACAGACCTCGAAGAACCTGGTCAGGGCCCTCTGCATGGCCGGCAGGAGCTCCCGGGTTTCCCGTTCACGGAAGAATTGTACGCGCTGGGCAATCTTGTCATGGATGACCGGCAGATGGACGCGGGGAGAACCCTGGACGAAGGTGCCTCCCTCGGCGGGGCGGGAGGCCGGGCGGTTGGGCGAAAGGAGCCAGGCCGCACCGAAAACGATGATCGCGAGCCAGATCAGAAGGGAGGAGGAACCGGCCCGGCGGGGGGAGGACTTTTGGCTGGCCGGCCGGTTGGGAGACCGGCGCCCCTCAGGGCGGCAGGGGTCAGCCGTCCGGGCGGCGAGGACGCGAGACGTCTGGTGTCGGGCCCGGGCGGAGGGCCGGGCGGGGTGGATGACGATGGGATGATGCATGGGTGCCTCCTGTTCGTCGCGTGGGATCAATTTGCCTGGGAAAAGGCGTTGGGCAGACGGTGGTTCAAACGTTTTTTTCTTTTCTCCGGGAGCCGTTTTCCCCCCGCCCGGCCGGGATCACCACCCGTCGGGCCCGGGGAGCAGGTCAGGGGGAAGAACCGGGGCATCGATCGGCTGGTACAGATCGTGAAAGGATGGCAGGGGCGCGGGAGGGTCGGCGGGCTGGGGTTCAGGGACGAGCCACACCCAGAGCAGAACGCCCACCAGGGTCCCCATCCAGCTTCCGGGTTCTGATATCACCACCGGCGGCCGCCATCGCTGGAACTCGCCGGCCATTCTTCCCGCCGCCGGCCCGAAGGAGAGCAAGAAGTCAACGATCCGGATGGCCATGTTGATCCGGTGGTCAGGGATGGGCGGAAGCCCCGGCCGGAGCCTGGGACCGGCCGCCAGGAGCGGGTTGGCCGCGGTGGTGATGGTCAGGGCCGCCAGAACGACCAGGGTGATCAGACGCGAAACGGCTCGACGGGTCATGGGAATCCTCCTTCGCAGGCGGTGTGGTTCACGTCTGTTCAAAGGAGCCTGATCGATGCCCGTTCAAGAATTCCGTAGACGCCGCCCTCGATCGCCAAGTCCGCGCCGCCCGGGGGGGAGCGCCCCGCGGCAGGCATCGTTTCATCCTTCGGGAAGTTGCATCGAGACCGAAAATGAGCTATGTTTATGTCAGATAATCTGAATATCTACCATGACCGGAGGCCTCCATGGAAACCACGAAGATCGGAAAGCGCGGAACGGTCGTCATTCCCGTCTCTCTGCGCCGGCGGTTCGGATTCGCCGAGGGAAGCCTGGTCATCGCCGAGGAACAGCCGGAAGGCGTCCTGCTTCGCCCTGCCGCTGCGGTTCCCATTGAGGTCTACTCCCCCGAACGGATCGCTGAATTCCTTCTCACCAACGCCGTTGACGAAGCGGACTACCGCCGGGCCAAGGAAGATGTCCGTGCCCTCGGTCTGTCACCTCGAAAGGTCACCCACCGCCGGCCCGCGGCGAAGAAGTGATCCGTGCTGACCGTCTTCCTCGACGCCAACGTCCTCTTTTCGGCCGCCTATAAACCCGGTTCCCGGCTTCTCGCCTTGTGGGGCCTCCCGAAGGTCACCCTAGCCACCTCCGCCTACGCCGTCGAGGAGGCCCGCCGGAACCTTCCTCGCCCTGAACAGAAAGCCATCCTCGAAAACCTGGTGAAGGATCTCCGCATCCTCCTGGAAGTGCGCCCGGTCCCCCCCCTGCCCGCTTCGGTCGATCTCCCGGAAAAGGACCTCCCCATCCTCACTGCCGCGATCCAGATCCAGGCCAATATCCTTTTGACTGGCGACGTCAGACACTTCGGACCCCTGTTCGGCCGCCTGATCAAAGGGGTCCGCATCCTGACCCCCGCTGACTTCCTCGCCTCCCACAAATCCTCCTGACGGAAACGTTCCGTGGTGGCGCACCTCATCGCCGGTGGTCCCGTTTCCGGTTTTCCGGCGATGGGCCGGTTTGATGCCCCCGGCGTTGCGTTGACATGAAGATGGTCTTCGCGATGGTTTCCCCCCTCTTGGCCGTGGCCACTTCCAGAAAAAAGGAAAACCGCCGGGCTGGTCCTTTCCCAGGCCGGCGGGCAGAAGGCCCAAAGGCACGGTGATCAGCCGATCTCCTTGATGCGGCAACGGAGGGTGCGGCGGGTGCGGCGGGAGGTGCCGATCCGGATGGTGACCAGGTCGCCCGCCTTGCGGCCCAGCAGTTCCTTCCCGAGCGGGGAGGCGGCGGAAACGATCCGGACATTGGCGACGTCATCCCCGCAACTCCGGTCGAGCAGGAGATACATGACCTCGTAGCGGGAAACCGTCGGTTCCACGGGCTGGGCCTTCGTTTCGGCTTTGGGGCCGGCCTTCCCCTGGGCCTTCCGCCTGGCCCCGTCCTCCTCGTCTTCTTCGTCGTCGTCCCAGCCGGGGGTTTCTTCCACATCGACGAGGACGAGGTGCCCCTCGCGGATCACATCCCCGTCGGGGGCCACGCGCCGGCGGCGCAGAGTCTTGAGGGCTTCCTGCATGTCGAGGACCATCTCGGCCAGGCCGTCCG
>CAZKPI010000058.1:0-8495 GCA_964554555.1 uncultured bacterium | reverse complement strand
CCACCCCGTATTCGTACTTGCGGGTGTCATACCGTGATTCCATCTTGCTCGGCGCGTTCTGGCTGATGTCCCGGTTCGCCTGGAAGGAGCGGATCCCTTCCGCGATCTGCCCTTCGAGCTGTCCGATGAGGTTCTCGATGATGAGCTTCCGATCAACCTTTTCCATCAACATCGCCTTTTCCCTCCTCGCTTCCGGGTCCTGCTCGGCCACACCACAGGAAAGGCGGGAAACGACGAGGGGTTCAAAGAGGTTGTCTGATCGACGCCAACAACCGGTTCACCGGATTCGGGGAAGGTGGCCGCCCACGGCCTTCTGGAGCCATTGGGGGAAGGGCTTGAGGATGGGCCTGGCTTTGAGCCGGGCCAGCAGGTCCCGCAAGTCGGGGTCTTCCGACCACTTCAGGATCCGGTCATCAGCGGCGGCCTTGAAGGTGATCAGGAGGTTCGGGCGGGGCGGATCCCGGCTGATGCGGAACAGCAGACCGCGGAACTCGAATTCCATGATGACGAGGTGCTGGCGGAAGTACTCCACGAGCTCGAGCCGGTCAAGGAACCAACGGGCCTTGTCGAGGCTTTCGAACTTCAGGGGCCCGTCGGGGTCGAGGAAGCGGGAACGCTGGACCAGCCAGGGCCCGCACCGCCGGGTGGTGAGGTCGACGTAGATGAGATTCACCTGCTCGGGATGGGCGGCATCCGTCCCGATCTTGAGAACCCGGCGAAAGGCCCGCCAGGCCGGCGTCGGGCGCCGCGGACGGTAGAAATACACCTGGTATTCGTCGATCCGGGACCGGCGCAGGCCGGCGTCGGCCAGGATCCGGTCGGGATCTGGACCGCCGGGGGGAAGGGCGAAAAAGACATCGGCCCGGCCGGCGAAAAACTGCTCCTGGGCGTTGAGGATGGGACTGCTTTCCCCGAACCGCTCCGCCATGCGCTCGATTTCCTTGCGCCCTTCGGCGATGGCCCGCGGGAAATCCCCCAGGCAGGGGATTCCCCTGGCCCCCGACAGAAAGCAGGCGTGGTTGGTCAGGTCGGGGCCGATGGTCATGTCCCGGTGGGCGAGGCATTGCCGGCATCCCAGTTTGCATGTGCACTTGGTCAACTCGACGGTGAGGGCGGGGGCCGGTTTCCAGCGGAACAGGCGACGCCGCCCATCGTCAGCGCAGAGTTCGAGTTGGGAATCCAGCAGGGACTGGACCGACTGGACGTCGCGGTATTCCCGGTGTTGTTCCCAATGGGCCGGGATGACCAGGAGTTCGATGACCTTGAGGGCCGTGGCGTCGAGGTCCGCCGCTTTCCGCAGGGTCTCCTCGAGGTGGGTTGCCCCGTCGTTCACCCCGCGCAACAGCACGTGATTGATTTTGACGGGAATTCCCGCCGCGCGACACTCCCGGATGGTCCGGATGGCCTTTTCCAGGTTGGCGGCCGGGCGCCGGGTGATCTTCTCGTAGAGGGCGGGATCGAAGGAGTGGATGGACACATGGACCTTGCACCCCTTGCCATACGCGGCCAGGGTGGCGGTGACCGTTCCGTCCCAGATGGAGCCGTTGGTCACCACGGTCAACGCCGGTCGGGGGTTCAGGGAACCGGCCACCGCGACCAATTCCAGGAACTGTTCCCTGGCGAGGAGAGGCTCTCCCCCCGTCAGGGTGATATCGGTCACCCCCGCCGCCACCGCCTGGCGCAGGACGTCGGCGAACCCCGCGCTATTCCTGGTCGCCCCTTCGGGAGCCCGGTCGATCCCTTCGTTGTGGCAGAAGAAACACCCGAAGTTGCACTGCCCGGTCAGCTGGAACCTGATTGCCAAGGGGCCCGGGCCATTCGCGGCCGCCGGCGGATTTATGGCTTCACCCCTTCCAGGATGAGGTTGCCGAGATCCTTCCAGCCCTTGGCGATGCTGGCTTCCAGCCCGGAACCGTCCTCAGGGAGGTGCAGTTGCAGCAATGCCATGGTGTCAAGCCAATAGGAGGGCACCGCCTGGAGTTCCTCCCTGGACACCGGCTTGAACCCGTGCGCCATGATTGACTGGTTTCGCAGTTCGATGAGAGGTTTCAGGCGAGCCACGACCTCTTGCAGACGGCGGGCCTTGGCAGACTCATCGGGATTGCCCTGGCCACCGAAGAATTCCAGCCACCGTTCGCCGACGAAGGTGTTGAGTTCCTCCCAACGAAGCCCATGGCCCAGAGTGGCTTTCTGGCTCTCGAACCATTCGAGGGCCTGCGGCCGGGCTTTCGCCTTAGCCAGGTAATCGGGGTAACTCCGGGTCTTCCGGTCAAAAGCCAACGTGGCCCCCAGAGCGTCTCCGACATAGACTTTCAGCGACTCCTCGAGAAGCCGGTACAGACGCCCGAGATAATCGACCCATTCCCCTCGCTCCAGCTTGATCCACATGTTGGCGAGCAGTTCCCGCATCAAGGCGATGCTCTTGTTCCTCGGTGGGGTGTCCTCGGCAACGAGCTCCGTCAGTTCCCCCTGCCAGGCTTCGACCGTGGGCCGCACCGCCGCCGGAATAGTGCGCAAGGCCTGGGAGAGAGAAAAGGCCGCCGCCGTGAAGTCGAAATTCACGCGCTGCTGGCCGTAGGCGGCCAGGGTGGCCCAGGTGGTATCCCTCAGAGGGGCAAGCTCCCGCCGGATGGCGGAAAAATCGTACAGGTCAACCAAAACCCGGATCCGCTCCCAGCGGGCCACTCCCTGGAGTCGGCTGATGTAGTTGTTGGGAACGGCCTGTCGGGTGGTCTCGTTCACGTGGAGGCAGTGCAGGCGGTCTCGCGCCACTTCGAAATAGAGGGTCAGGAAAAGGGCATAGTTGAGGGCCGGCACCCCCCCGGTGATGCTCAGGAGAACGTGATCGGCTTCACGCAGGAACCCCCACTTTCCGAGAGCAAGGGTCTCGGCAAGGTTCCCGGCCACGTCGTCAGGCCGGGTGGGGTTGGCGGACACCACAAGGCTGGTCAGGTTCGTTCCCGACAGGGGCCGGTTTTCCCGCAGCCACTTCTCGAGCACCTTTCCGGTCGAGAAGGTGTCCTTGGCACGCATGGCGGCATCCACGCTCTGGGGCTGATTGGTGACGACGAGAACCAGATGGGTCAGTTTCCCCTGATGATGGTCGACGAACTGCCTGACATAGGTCAGAAAAGGATCCAGGATGGGAATGGACAGGCGACCGGCATACCCGGCCCAATCAGCCTGGATGGCTTTGCCCATGCCTGCGCACGACCCCAGCGGATGGGGCGACCCCTCCGGCGATGACCTCGCCCACTGATCGGCACTCTTCCCATCCACTTGCAGGTCGCGGTTGCCGATGGTCGCCACGGCAACCACCTTGGGCGGAGGGGAGGCTTTTACCAGTTCAGCCGTGTCCTTCCCGCCGTCTGTTGCGGTCCCTGTCACCACCTTTGATTCCTGTTTTGATTCCATGGGTGCCTCCAAAGGGTTTCCCACATCGGGTTGCCAGGATCTTTTAGACAATCCCATAGGGGGGCGAGGAATCAGCCCTGTCCAACCACTTCCAGCACGGCCCAGCCGAATGGTTCCTGGATCGAGGCCTCCTGGGGGCGGGGTTGGTTGGCCGCCAGCCAGATGGTGGTGGGGGCGTCGGCAAAATCGGGTGGGCGGCCCCGGCCCTTCATGATCTTGATCCGGCGGTTGCCGTCGATGGTGACGCAATCGGCACCGCAGTGGAAGCCAAGGCGCAACGGGAAGGCCGTCTTCCCCAGGCGCCCCTGGAATTGGGCGTTGACGCGCCTGATCACGGGATCGTCGATGCCCAGTCCCTTCAGCATCTGCCGCTCGCTCTCCGCCTTGCCCACGAAGAACTTGATCAGGGAGTCCGACAACGCCTCCCAGGAGACGGGCTTCCGGACCAGGGCCCCCTTCTCCGGCACCGGGTCCAGGATGGTGATCTGACCGGTGAAGATCGAACCGGGCTCGATGACCTCAAGGATCTGATGGGGGCCGGCCTGGGCCCGCGATTCCCTCCGCGCGTCGGTCCGGGACCGGTTGACCGCGTAGGCCAGCCGGGTCCGCACGTTGTCGGTCGGCAACAGGTCGCCGGGCTTGACCAGCCGGAACGGGTCGCTCTGGAACGACCCCGGCATCAGGTGCCGCTCCAACTGCTGGGCGGCATTCCGCTCCCGGTGGTCCCGTGACCAGTTGGTGACCTTTTCCTCGCCCGCCCGCCGGCTCAGCCAGGCCGTCCGCAGACTGCCCTTGAGCCCGGACCCGGGAATGTATGGCTGTTCGGACAAGGGCAGGAAACTCGTCCGGCGCATCTCGAAATTGTGGATCACCTGCCGCGTGTCGAACGTCGACAGCCTCAACACCCGCTCGTAGTGAGCGGCCAGGGCAGACGACACCGGAACCTCCCGGCAGGGCAGGGCCGCCGGCAGGTTGTCTTTGATGAACCGGTACACAGAGAGCAGGTCCTGGTTCAGGCAGATCTCCCCGAACCGCTCCCGCAGATCGGGCTTGAGGGCCCGCAGAAAATCCCCGGCCGCGAAGACCCGCATCACCTTCCGCGGCACGTCGATGACGAACCCGGTCGGCTCGTAGACTTCCCCGCATCCAATGTGCAAGGGCGAGATGACATGCAGACGGACCGCCAGTGTTCTGCTCATCAGTGACCTCCGATCTGGACGGGAATGAACAGGCTGTAGCCCTGGCCGACCGTGTCGGTGAACCGGCTCAGCCCCGTGAACGCCTGGCCCAGCCACGGCCGGTCCGCCTTCCCGCCCGCGGCAACGAAGATGGCGCCTTCTTCAGCCAGCAAGACGGGATTTTTGAAGGGTTGCGCGCTGAGGGCCCGCTGGCCCCCGTGCCGCCCGAAACGGACGAAGGGGGTGAAGGAAACCCGCTTGGCCTCCTGGGGAAGGGGAAGGCAGGGGCCCAGAGTCAGTCGCCCCTCCCCCCCGGGGTCTCCCAGGCGACCCAGGTCGATCGGCCGACAATCCTCAACCGTGAAGCGGCCCAAGCCAGTCGAAGCATCCCGACCGAACCCGACCGCCCCGATCCGCTCGAAGGCGGCCCGGACGGAAGATTCGCGAAGATCCTCGCGGACGCCCACGACCACGCTCAGCCGCAACCCCGGAAGATAGCGGGTTTCGGCCTGCAGGAAGGGGGTGAAAGGCTCCGCCCCCGTCGTGCCCGTCCACCGGTTGATGGCGTTGCGCGGGTGACCGCTTTCCAGGGTGAGGGAACCGGTGCCGCGCCGCCGGGCGGTGTGCCGGAAGGGGTCGTCGGGACGGAGAGTGGCCAGAACCCGCTCTACCACCATGGCCTCGCTCAGCAGTTCCTCGGGAGGCCGGGCGCGCACCGGGTGTTCCTCGTCCACCAACATCCAGACCTGCTTTTTCAAGGTCTTACGGTTTTTGATCATGGTCCGGAACGCTGTCGAGTCTGTGATGGCCTTGCCTTCCTCCTTGTCCTTCAGGCCAAAGGGCCGGCGAAGCACGAGGGACCGGCCATTCCGGGGGCCGGGCAGGACCGGGATCGCCGACGAGACGATCAGGAAAGGCTGTTCGTGATAATCGCCGAGCAGTTCGGACAACGGCTTGCCCAGCAGGCCGGGGTCCTGGGCCGCCTGCCAGCACACGTGCCCGAACAGCGTGTCGCCCTTCAACGGCGTTCCGAACCCGCCCCCGGGCCGGATGGTCAGTTCAAAGGTCTTCACCGGTGACCTCCCTGGCCTAGACGGCCTTGATGTCCTGGCGGAATTTGGCCGTGATGTCCTGGCCGTCCTGAAGCAGGCGGGTGAATTCGATCCGGCCGTAGCCGCGACTGCCGGAACCGCCCAGAGCATCGCCTTCCAGCAGTTTCAGCCCCTTGAGCAGTTCCTCGAACAACTCCCGGTCGCCGTCCTTCAGCACCTTGAACGACAGGCGGAACCGGAACTCCGCACCCGCCGGGACCCGCTCGGTGTACCGGGGATTCTGGGCCGTCCCCTGGATGCGGTTGATGCTGTTTTCCGACTTCTCCTCGGTCAGCGGCCAGTGGTTCTCCTTCGCCTTTTTCAACCATCCATCATCGAGCGGGCAGTCGGCGAACGAGACGCGAGTGGGTCCCAGGCGTTCGAGGACATCCTTCTCGGAATCACTGCCGGTCGGGGCATGGCCGAAGATCTGCAGAATGGCTTCCGCCTTCCGCACCTTGTCCGGATCGTCCTTGACGGCTTTGAGGGTCTTGAGGCCGACGGGCTCGCCCCGGGTTTCGGGCACGAGACCGCTGGCCAGCTCCATCAGGGAGCGGATCTTCCCCTTCAGCGAAGAGCCGGGAATGTAGGGTTCGAGCGTGTAGGGATGTTTGATGACGGGGTTGTCGGTCCCGCCGATGTGCATTTCCATGTTACCCGACCCGATGTGCAGGCCGCTGCGCAAGGTGATGGTCCCGTCGAGCTGGATGATGCCGCTGAGTTTCATGATCACGCCTCCTGGCCCCGCTGGCCGCTCTTGTCATGGAACTTGTAGAACCCCATGAACGCCTCGAAGAAACTGACCAGCATCCGGAAATCCTGCCTGGTCTTGACCTGCTTGAGGCTTTCGCTGAGCAGTTCCCGGAATTCCCTGGTGATCAGCTCCCGGGCCTCGGCGTAGGCCGCCTTGGCATTCAACATCTTCAGGTAGGGAAGCTGCTCCAGGAACTCCTGGTCCTGCTCCGGCCCGGTCGTGCGGGCCCGGATCTGCCCGTCGATGCGGACCACCTCGTCAAAGAACTTCCGCAACTGGGTCGGCTTGTTGGCCTTCCCGCGGGTCCGGGCCTGGCCTTCGTAGACCCTCTTCGCCAGGTCCTCGGCATGCCGGTCGAACAGCTCGGGATCGACCGTCTTCTTGCCGCCTTCCTCTTTCCAGAACTTGATCATCTTCCTTCTCCGTTCGTTGTCCGAACCGCCGGGCCTCAATCGGCCCGTCGGTTGCTGTACAGAACCTGCCACAAAGGAATCCGGAACGCCGTCCCGTGGGCCGCCAACCAGGCCAGCAGGGTCGCGCCGACCCGGTCGGCCACCTCCCGCCGGTCCCCGCTGTCCCGGTCCCGGCCGACATTGCGGACCACCGAGTACTGGAGCCGGGCCTTCCAGGACAGGCACCCCAGGTCAGCCTGGGAGAACGCGTCCCGGCCCGCCTCGATGGCCTTCACCGCCCGAATGTCCTCGATCAGGCCGTTCAGGCGATGCAGCAAGGCGGTGTTCACCTCGCCCCGCGCGACCATCCCGGCCAGGTCCTTCCGCACCACCTCCAGGGCCCCGAAAGTCTCCCAGGTCACCGTCTCCTCGAACAGGGTGAGACAGGCCTTCCGCCCCGCCTCGCCGCCGCCCCGGCGGTCCCCGGCCACCCCCTTCTTGGCCTTGTCGAGGGCTTCTTCGGCCCGCGCCGCCATGTGCCGGATCGGCTCCCCGGGCTTGTGGACGGAAATGCCGGCCGACAGGGTCACCCGCGGATTGCCGCCGGCGAACGCCGTGAACCGCTCGGCCAGGAACCCAGCGAACTCGATGACCCGGTTCCAGGGCCCGACCAGCAGGAGGTCATCGCCGCCGGCGAAGACGGTGTAAAGGTACTGGAACCGCCGCCAGTCCCCTTCCGGATACCAGGCGGCCCATTCCTCCCTCCCCTGCAGGGCGGCAGGGATGAAGGCGGCGAAAAACCCGTTCAACTGCCGGCTCAAAACGGCCGTGCGGGTGAAGGTCTGGCGGGACATCGGCAGGCCCAGGGCAAAGTGCGCCCCGAGATTGTCGACGTCGGCCTTCAGGACCCCGAGGGCTTCCAGGCCGCGCCCATCGTCACCGAGGGCGTGCTTCGCCAGGACCGCGAAATCCTTGACCGTGCCTTCCGTCTTGGCCCGGTCGATCAGCTCCAACCGCCGTTCCTCGCTCTGCCGGCCTCCCAACAGCAGGTCGTCACGACCGTCCTCCCAGGCCTGCCGGGGGACATACCCGGCCAGGGGCCGGCGGGTCACCCGGTTCTCGCGGGCGCCCCGCTCCTTCAGGCCGATGTCCCAGCAGTGCAGGAGTCGACCGGCGGCCGCCTCCTGCCTCAACTTCGCGGCCTGGGAGAAGGTGAGTTGGTAGGCATCGTAGATGGGCACCACCAGATCTGGCTCCCCGACGGGGTTCCCGGCCTCGCTGATGGCCAGGGTGCCATACTGCACCAGCCGCTCCCCGAGAATCGCCTGGTCATGGCAGACCCCACAAGCCCCTCGCTCGCCCAACCGCACGTCCTCCGCCTCGGGCCGGCGCCCGCAAAATCCGCAGATGCCTGTCTTTTGCACCTGGTCGAGGAATTCCCGCCGCACCCCGCCGAACTCGGCCAGGTCGAAGCGTTGGGCCTTCCGGCGCGCCGTCTCCAAGGCCAGGCGCCCCCACAACAGGCGCGCCCCCGCGATCGTCTGCGGCTTCTTCCCGGCCTGGACCGGCTGACTCTCCAGGTCGGCCGGGGCGGCGGGCAGGCTGGCGATGCCCACCGAGACCTCCCCGTAGAACCGGTCGATCAGCCAACGGTTGAGGGCGTTCT
>CAZKPI010000057.1:8204-14533 GCA_964554555.1 uncultured bacterium | reverse complement strand
CGCGGGCTCACCGGAGCGTTTCCCAGGCCGGGACATCCGGTCCGGCGGCACTGCCCCCCATGGGGAGCAGGGGCGGCCCCCTTTCGGGAAGCCTGAAACCGGATCACCGGCTCCGGCTCTGCCCGGCGTGGAGGTCTTGAACATGGCAGATTTTTGCGGTACAACCATGCCACCCACCCATGACACGGAGGTTCCTGATGGTCTTCCCCGCCTCTGCCCGCCGAACTGCCTGGCGGATGCCGCTGGTCGCCCTCGCCTGTTTCGCCGTTCTGGCTTCCTGGACGGCCCGCCCCGTCACCGCCCAGCCCCTGGAAGGCCGCCTGCGCCAGGTTCATGCCCTCTGGGAAAAGGGCCGGTTCGCCGAGCTGGTGCCGGTTCTGCAGAAAATGGGAACCTCGCCTCTGCTCGAGGACGTCCGGCTGTACCTGCTGGCCGAGTCCCTCCGCCAGGCGAACCGAGAGAGCGAGGCCCTGACCGCCTACCGCAAACTGCTGGCCTCCTTTCCCGGCTCCTGGATGAGCCGGGCCGGCACCTTTCCCTATCTTCTGCTCGCGGCGCGGGTGGAGGGGCCGGCCGCCCTCGACCGTCTGATGCCCCTGATCGCCGACCTGCCGACCCCCTACCAGCGCGGCCGGGCCACCGAAGCCCTGGCCGACCTGCATCCCTCCGCCTCCCAGATCCGCGGCCGGCAGCTGCTCAACGCCCTCCGGGCCTACCGGTCGGGCAGTCAGTTCTACCAGGACGTCGCCGAGTCACAGGCCGTTCTGAAGAAACTGCTGGCCGAATCCTACGGGTTCCGGTTCGGCCGCGACGAATGGCTGGAGATCCTCCTGCGCGCCTGCCGCGAGGGCCTGGGGCCAATCGCCGAGCGGGCCGCCGCCGGCATCGCCGCTGGGCTGGGGGCCGACGGGCCCGCCGTGACGATGCTGGTCCAGGCTGAGTCCCTGCGTCTGCGCAAGCAGGTGCCCGCCGCCCTGGCCGTGCTCGACCGCCTGCTGGCCACCCCCAGCCTCGACCGCGGTCTGGCCGGCTTGGCCCACCAGCTCAAGGGCGATGTCCTTCACTTCGCCGATCGCCATGCCCCCGCGATCGCCGAGTTCCACCTGGCCCTGGCCCACGGCAAGTCCCCGGTCGATGTCGTCGCCGCCCGCTATCGCCTGATGCGGTCAGCGGCGGCCGCCGGCTTCGATCAGGAGGCGTTGCGCGAGGCCGAAGTCCTGTGCCGCGAGGCGCGCGGCATCCCCCTGCTCCCCGCCCACCTCTACGAAATGGGCCTCCAGCGCTACGATGCCGGGAAGGCCGCCCTTGCCACCCCCTTCCTGCTCCTGCTGGCCCGCACCTTCCCCGGCAACTACCGCGCTGACGATGCCCTGGGCTATGCCGCGCTGGCCTTCGGCCTGTCCAGCAAGGACGGCCGCGACCTGCTGGCCGTCCTCGGCAAGGTCTACCCCCACTCGTTCTTCCTCTACTGGCTCGATCCGGCCGCCCAGCGCCGGCCCCTGCCCACCGTCGCCGCCAAGCCCCCGGTCCTGCCCGCCGCCCTGAAGAAGCGGGTGCCGGCCTGGCGCGCGCTTCTCCAGAGCCCCTTCGCCAGGTTCGCCAAGGACGAGATCTTCTTCCGGCTCGATGCCGCCCCCGCCGACCCCGCCCTGACCCGGGCCGCCTTCGAGGCGGCCGAGGCGGCCCAGGACTTCTTCCTGGTCACGGCCATCGGCGAGCGCTTCCTGAAGGGCATGCTCGAGGCCGGCAAGACCGGGGGACAACTGCCGGCCTGGGCCTGGCAGGTCTACTACCCGCGGCCGTTCTGGGCCAAGGTTCAGCTGGAGGCGCGCAAATACGGGCTCGACCCCTACTGGGTGCTGTCCATCATGCGCGAGGAGAGCCACTTCAGCCCGACCATCCTGTCGCGCAGTGATGCCCACGGCCTGATGCAGATCCTGCCCTCGACCGGCAAATGGATCGCCGGCAAGCTGGGGATCAAGGGCCGGTTCGACAAGAACAGCCTGTGGAATATCGACCGCAACATCGCCTTCGGGGCCTGGTATCTCGGCTACCTGCGCGACCTGTTCAACGGCGACCTGTTCCTGGCCGCCGCCGCCTACAACGGAGGGCAGGGCAACATCCAGCGCAAGGTCGAACAGGGCCCCCACGCCCGCCTGCCGGTGCTCGACCGCCTCGACCGCGTGCCGCTTCCCGAGACCCGCGACTACTACAAGAAAGTCATGGGCAGTTGGTGGAACTACCACCGCCTCTACGACTGACCAGAACCGGGGCGGGCCCCGGGCGACCATGGTTCCGCTCTCCTGACCTTTTGGGCCTGCTCTGGGTCAGCGGCTCAGCGGGCCAGACGTCCCGGCGGCAAAGGGGGCCGCTTGGCTCGGGTGAAAACCGCATTCAGAGCGGAAAGGGAAGATGCCCTGGGGTCACCATCTTTCCCGTCGGCCCTGACGGGGATGGGTTTCCGCCCTGGCGGATTCCAGGAGCGAGAAGCAGGTGCGGGAGAGGCACAATCCCGTGAACAGGGAAAAGAGCAACAGCCCGAAGAATTCCGCGCCGGGTCCCATAGGGGTGACAGGAACTGCCGGGTTAGAGGAGGTGAGAGCTCTCCGGCTCCAGCAGGGGGTTCATGGCGCCGGGGTTCCGCTGTTCCATCTCTTCCAGCCACTTCCGGATGCTGTCCGCCCGGAACCGGACTGATCGGCCGATCTTCACGGTGGGCAGGCCCAGCCGGCGGAGGGTGTAGATGGTATTGCGCTTCACCTGCAGGAACTCCATGAGTTCGGGGATCGTCATGAGGCTGTCGGTCTTCATCGCGTGAACCTCCCGTTGTGGGGCATGAACGTTGGTATTTCAGATATCGTCACCCGGCCGGCGGATGTTGAGCCCCTCGCGCCGGATACCCGGGAAATTTGGGGGCCCGGCCACGGACAGGCACCCCAGGACTGGCGGGGAGCCGGCGAAGAGTGGGGGCGGGGCGGCGGCGGGCAGGATTCCCCGGCCGTGCGGATGTTCGCAGGCTGGAGGGGAAGGGGCAATCAGCATCGCCGCGGGCCACATGGCAGGAGGGCCGGTCTTTCCGGACAGCCCCTTGGCGGTGCGCGAAACTGGCGTTTCGTGCCGCCATCCGCGGCGGCGAAGGGGCACTTCCGACCTCCTGCCGGTCGGGGCCCCTTCGGCCCTGTCGGGTCGGCTGAAGGCAGTCCCGACCCGGTTTCCCGGGCGTCTGACGGGGGTTCGGCCTGAAAAATCGGGGAATGAAAAAAAAGGCTAAACTTCCTGACCGATCACGTCGATGATCTTGTTGAAGTTCAGGTGAAGTTCCACTTCAACTCCGAAGTGGGCGGAACCGAATGGACAACCAAATCCCTAACTCCCTTTCAATGTGTCGCTCACCACGGCACATTTTTTATTTTAGCCCGCATCTGTAGAGGGATGTGGCCGCCATCCGGTTCCTTTCGCCAGCCGAGTGTCGCGCTTTTTGTCGCGATCATCGGCCTGAGGTTCGACTCCCCTGTCCATCCACCTGCCATCGTCCCCTGTCTTGATCTCCCCCTCGGGGGAACGGATCGAAGGCTCCATCTCCATTATTCTTGATGATGCAGGGCGGTGGTATGGATCGTTCGACGGAATCTCTGGGGTGCCATGTCCCTGCCCCCTCCTCGTCGAGATGTCGAGAGATGGCGCCCACAAACCGGGGACCGGCCTTGCAGAGGCAAGCCAGCAATCTCTGGCGGCATCCTCGATGCCGTGAGCAAGCGCCTGCGACTGACCTTCGAGTTGATCGAAAAGCCACTATGACCGGGTCACCGGATCGGGATGTCGATCCGCATGAACGCATTCAGGATGTCCTCTTCGGTGACGATCATGATCCCGTAGCCGACGCAACGCTCGATTTTTAATGCATCAGGAGCGCCTCGCCGCAGATTTGCCAACGTGGATGACGTCATTTCTGTTGGCGGAATCGTATACAAGGATGTATTCTGGTGGTGAGGTGACCAACATGCCGACGACCCGAATCAGCCCTCCAGCCCACCGCATCTTGCAGGAACTGGCTCGCCAGAGCGGCCGGTCGATGCAGGAGATTCTCGATGCGGCCGTCGAGAACTACCGCCGCCAGCGATTCTTGCAGGAAGCCGCGGAAGCCTTCGCCGCCATGAAAGCCGACCCGAAGGCATGGAAGGCCGAACAGGAAGAGCGGGGCCTGTGGGACAACACCCTGACCGACGGCCAGCGGAAACGATGACTTCTACGAACATCCAGCGGGGGGAGATCTGGCTGGTTGACCTCAACCCTACTCGTGGTCACGAACAATCCGGCGTGCGACCGGGTCTGGTCGTGTCGGTTGATGAGTTCAACAACTGCCCGGCCGAACTCGTGGTGGTCTTGCCGGTGACCACCAAGGAAAAACGAATCCCGTTCCCCGTCCGGGTGGCACCAGCCGAGAGCGGACTTCGGGTTCCGAGCGGGGTTTGCATCCCATCGGGGAGGCAGGTAAAATAGGGCATTCCTTGCTGAGTGAGGGCCCCCCATGTACAAGAAATTTTCCTTCACCCACCGTCAGGAGGGGGAGATCGTCCACATCGCCCTCTCCGGGTATCTCGAGCAGACCGGTGGGGCGGCCTTGCGGGAGTTCGTGGAGGCCCGACTGCAGGAGGGCGTCCTGCGGTTCGTCCTGAACTTCCAGGCCATCGAATTGATCAGTAGTCCGGGCGTGGCCGCCCTGCTCGACATTGCCAGCAAGGTCATTGACGATTTCGCCGGGCACATGGCCGTCTTCGGTCTCGATGGGCACCACCTGGCGGTGCTCGAGATGTCCGGCCTGTTCTTCCTCGCCACCCAGGCCGCCAGCGAACCGGACGCGGTGGCGGCGGTCCAGGATTAGGCGCCCAGTGGCCGAGCCTGTCATCCCCGGTGCCGCGCCGGTGGTCCCTCCGGCCGCCGATCCCCCGGTGCCCGAGCGGCTCCCCCTGCGGGGATCGCTGACCTTTCCCCGCGACCGCTACTTCGCCCTGCAGGCGGCCGGCGAGGCCCTGTTCGCCCGGTCTGACCTGGCCCTGCCGGAGAAGATCCTGGCCTTCCATCAGCTGGTGACCCGGGAATCGCGGGGGGAAACCCTGCCGGGTCCGGAGGAGGCCGCGGCGTCGGCCCGCGCCGCCGGCCCCGCTCGCGATGACACCAAGGCCCGGCTGATCCTGGGGGTGTTCCTGAACTCGCTTCTGCAGACCGACGGGACGGCGCCGCCGCGGGGCGGGGTGGGCCTGATGGTGTCGATGCTGTTCGGCCTGGCCAAGCAGGTGGGCGGGTTCGGCGTCCTGCGGATCCCCCGCTGGGGGGTCACCGTCGGGGTGACTGCCGTGCAGGCCATTCCGATGCGGGAGATCCAGGCCGAGGCCGACCGGGTCTGGGAAGCCTGTTTCCATCAGCAGTTGGCGACCGGCTGGCTGGTGCGCTACGGGTCGGTCTTTCTGGGGGCCAGCCTGCTCCTGATGGAATTGGGGCTTCTGCAATGGTTCACCCGGGCCTCGGCGGTGGCGGCGGGTCGTCTGTCCCCGACCCGCGAGGACGTCGATCGTGCCCTCGCCCTCGTGCGGGCCGAACTGGTCGAGGCCGGCCCGGGGTTTCGGCTGGCGCTCGAGGGTGCCTTCTCGGTGTTCTACGACGCCCTGCTCGACCGTCCCGCGGTCGCGGCGTCCCTCGCCTACACCGGCCGTTGACCGGTGCCGGGCCCTTCCCCGGTCGCCCCCACACCTGGACAACCCCGGGGAAATTGCCATTCTCCTCTGTTGACACGGTAAGGGAAGGGAATCCATAATATCCGTGGTGCACACGATTTTTTCCGAAGTATGAGGGGGAGCCTATGACGTCGATGCGGCGTTTCGCGTCCTGGTGGTATCTGATTCCTGTCCTGTTCGCGGCCATGCTGTTCTACGGCTGTGGCGGGACTGGCGACGACCCGATCTCCGCCGTCACCACCCAAGGCCATGTGACCGGCACGGTGACCCTCGCCGGGGTGGCCTCCCTGCGCGAGATCGACCCGTCGATCATGGCTCTCACCACCGGGGCCGGGCTGGCCTCGGCCGAGGTCTGGCTCGAGAACTACCGCACCCAGTACCGGGCATTCACGACCAGCAGTGGCGCCTTTGACATCACCCCCGCCCCCTTCGGTTCGCATCGCGTAATCGCCTCGTTCACCAACCCGACCACGGGAATGGTCTACAAGTGGCGATCCAACCCCGTGACCATCTCGCAGAGTTCCCCGACGAACGGCACCGGCAACATCGGCGTTCAGCTGGCCACCGGTACGGTCAGCGGGGTGCTTCTCGACAAGA
>CAZKPI010000057.1:0-8169 GCA_964554555.1 uncultured bacterium | reverse complement strand
GGGTGAGACGGTCACCACCACGTCCACCGGCTCGTTCTTCCTGCCCTACCCGATGCCTCCGGTCAGTGAGGCGCTGACGGTCGCCGCCACCGGGTTCCAGACCACGACCATCCCCGTGAATTTCGCCGCCCCCCCGACCTTCATCCAGACCACCCTGGCCCCCGCCGGTGACACCAACCGGGCCCCCATGCTGGAGGTGAAGGCCTCGCAGTATGCCGGGGTCTCCAACAGCGGGTATGTCAACCTGACCGCCTCGGCCACCGACCCCGATGCGAACACCCTCAAGATCACGTGGATGAAGGATTACGGTTCGCTCGCCACGAGCACCTCCGATACCTACGCGACCTGGCAGGCCCCGCCCTCCGGCGCGGGTACCGCCACCATCGTCTGCACCGCTTCCGATTCGACGCTGGGCGCCACCGTCAAGGTCTACATCGGCTACGGCAGTGGCGTGGCCACCGGCACCAACCACCCCCCCACGGTCTTCGGCATCATCAGCAGTGTGGCCACGGTGACGAAGAACTACCCGCTGACCCTGACCGCCAGCGCCACCGATGTCGATGCGGGTGACACCCTTTCCTATTCGTGGATGGCGACGGGCGGCACGTTCAACGCGACCAACACCCAATCGGTCATCTGGACCTCCCCGGACGTCGCGGCCACCAGCTCGGTGACCATCACCGTCACGGTCAGGGATTCCAGCGGCGCTTCCGGATCGGTGAGCAAGGCGATCATTGTCACCCCCGGGGCCGCCGGCACCAACATCCCGCCGATCGCCTCCATCACCGCACCGGTCTACAACGAACTGTTCAACCCCTATGCCGTCACCCTGACGCCGATCACCATCTCCGGGGCCGGGTATGACCTCATCGGGGGCGCCACCACCAGCTTGTCTCTGTCCGTCGCCCGGCCGGTGTGGTATGTCCTGCCGCCGGGCTCCGTCACTCCCCTGCTGGCGGCCTCCGACACCTGGAGCATCTTCGGGACCCCGAACAACCCCGGGACTTACGCCGTTTCCCTGTGGGTGACCGATGCCGAGGGGGCGAGGAGCGGGGCCACCCTGACCTTCCGGGTCAACGGGCCGGCCGCCATGAACATGGCCTCGACCAACCCCTTCTACTACGCCAGTTTGCCGGTGACCCTCTCGGGCAACGTCGTCTGGGACGAGGACATCGACGACGGGGTCATTGCCGACAACCACTACAACTGGTACATCGACTGGTCCTCCACCTCGACCGCCCTGTTCAACGGGCCTGCCACCACCACCCGCAGTATCCCCCAGGGTTCTCATACCCTGATGCTGACCTATACCGACCGCCTGGGCCTGGTCGGGTCGGTCACCCGGCCGATCTTCATTGACATGCCGCCGGTGGTGACCATCGCCAGTCCCGCCGCGCCGGGCCAGGTCTTCATGACCGGTTCGAGCATCACCCTGGTGGCCACCTCGACCGATTACGAACAGGGGTCTCTGCCCAACGGCAATTTCACCTGGTATGACGATACGGGTGCCGGCCCGGTCGTGATCTCCGGGCAGGTCAATTCAACCCTGACGCAGGTCTTTACCCCGGGCACGCACTCCATCACCGTCGTCGGCCTCGATTCCTACAGCGCTTCCGGCACGGCCACGACCAGCTTCTACGTCAACCGGCCGCCCACCCTGTCCTACACGGTGGCGGCCAGCCAGACCGTGTTCACCTTCGGGGCCACCTTCACGGTGACCGCCACCGCCGGGGAGCCCGACGGCCAGCCCCTCTCCATCGGCTGGTCGACCACCGGCGGCACCAGTTTCTTCGCCTCGGCGACCGCGCAGACCATCTCCTGCACCACGGCCGGCACCAGCACCCTCACCATCGTCGCCACCGACAGCCTGGGGGCCTCGACCACCGCCCAGTTCCCCTACCTGGTCAACCGGCCCCCGGTGCTGACGATCGCCAGCCCGACCAGCCCCGGCCAGGTCTATCCCAACGGTTCGACCATCACCCTGGTGGCCGCCTCCAGCGACACCGAGCAGGGAACCCTGCCCCCCGGCAGTTTCCAGTGGTTCGACGATACCGGGTCAGGCTACACGCAGATCCCCGGCCAGACGAACACCACCCTGACCATGGCCTTCGGCCCTGGCTCCCATTCGATCATGGTGGGCGGCATCGATGTCTACGGCGCCTCGGGAACGGCCACGACCAGCTTCTTCATGAACCGGTCGCCGCTGTTGTCCTACACGGTGATTCCCGCCTCCACCACCTTCGCCTTCGGGGCCACCTTCACGGTCGTTGCCTCGGCCACTGAGCCCGACGGCCAGCCCCTGTCGATCGGCTTCTGGAAGACCCCCGGCAACACCCTGGTCGGTTCGACCACCGCCGCGACCTTCAGCTACACGACGGCGGGGGCCCAGACCATCACCATCATTGCCTCCGATACCATGGGGGCCTCGGCGACGGTCCAGTTCAACTTCACCATCGCCGCCAACGCCTCGCCGACCATGACCATCGATGCGCCCACCAACAACGCCTGGGTGTTCCAGAACGAGGTGTTCACGGTTTCCGGCTATGGCAATGATCCCGAGGACGGCCCAGTGGCGACGAGTACCCTGACCTGGACAGACAACGGGGGAAACATGCCGGGAACTGCGGGCTCCAGCACCTTCAACTGGTCGATCAGCGGCCTGGGCACCCACGTCATCTGCCTGAACGGCAAGGATTCCGCCCTGGCCGTCGGTTCGACATCGCACTACCTCTTTGTCAACGCCACGCCAACCTGTTACATCGGGGCGACTCCTGCCACATCCACCACCTCTGACACCGGCCCTCGCTACGATCCCGGGATGCCCATCACCTTCACCGGGGAGGGGAACGACGGCAACGGTGCCGGCGACATTGCCGGGTATGACTGGAGTTCCGATCTCGACCTGGCCATCGGAACCGGCAAGACCACCCCGGGGGTGCTGAACACGTCCGGTTGGCACGAGATCACCATGCGGGTCACCGACGTGCACGGGGCGTCCTCGACAGCGACCCGCACCGTTCTGGTGAACCGCCTGGCCACCGTGTCGCTGTCCATCTCGCCCGTCTTCCACGCGGCCCAGTTCGCCACGACCACGGCCAGCATCCCGGTCTACCTCATCTCGCCGCCGCCGATCCCCAGCCCCACCGGGAACCAGGTGACTCTGTCGGTGACGGTCACCGACCAGGAGGACACCCCTGATCCAGCCAGTATCGGGTTCTTCCTCAGTTCCTCCCCCGGGGTGTTCACCCAGATCGCCTCCGGTTCGGCGGCCAACAACGGGGTGATCACCTGGTCCTTCTCCCCCGGATCCTACACCCTCCGCATCGACTACCACGACAGTCATGGGTCGCTGGCCCAGACCTTCAAGACCTTCCATCTCTGGTACTGGGAGACATTCACGGTGACCAACCCGGTCAGCCTGGCGATCGCCGGCAACCGCTTGTGGGTGGCCGCGGCCGGTTCCAACTTGGTGGCGGGCCACAATCTCAGTACCCTGGCCCAGGAAAACACGTGGGGCGGCATCGGAACCCTCAGTACGACGGTCCTGGACCTCGCGGGGGTCTCCGGCAACATCCTGTATGTCCATGACGTTCCCGGCAGGATTTTCAAGCTGGGCAACGTGGACGGGGTGGCGTCTTACGTCACGCAGTGGAACTCCGGCGCTCTCGGCGGGATTGGAGCCAACACCACGAACGTGTACGTGGCGAACAACACGGTCCAGACCCTTGGCCAGTTCGATACCAGCGGCGGAGCGAGCAACTCGGCCTACATCGCCCCTCTGGCGTCGCCCACCGGGTATGCCCTCTACGGGACCACGGAGCACTACATCGCCCAGGACAACGGGACCAACGGATTCATCGGCCGCTACAACAGCCAGAACATCGATAATAACTGGTTCACCGCCGGGAACCTGTTCTACAGCTTCGGGAATCTGCTGGCGATCGAGGCCGATGCCAACAACCTGTATGTGGCCGATCCGCAGAACAACCGGGTGGTTGTCGTCTACAAGGTGAACACTGCCGAGAAGGTGCTGGTCTCCTTCGGGACCGTGGGCACCGGGATCGGCCAGTTCACCGAGCCGCGTGGGGTGGCCGCCGATGCCACCTACCTGTTCATCGCGGATTACGGCAACGACCGCATTGTCCGGATCAATGCCGGCGACAGTACCTGGTCACAATAGCCCTCTCCCGTTCGCCCAGCCCCGGAGCGAGGAAGACCAAGCCCTCGCCCCGGGGTTTCTTTTCTTTGGCGCGCCGCCCCTTCGGACCTTCTCTGCGGATGGCAGGAGGGTGAGACAGCAGAAAGGGCCGCGCGAATCGGCGGGGCCCTGATTCCGGCGGGGGAAGAGAACGGGGGGGGGCCGCCTTTACAACTCCTGGAAGTAGGCGCGGAAGGCGCGGCGGGCCTCGGTGATGATGGCGGCCCGGCGGTCGTCGGTGGTCTCGGCCTTCTCGTCGCCGAACAGGCCGAAGTTGGCGTTCATCGGGGTGAACTGCTTGTGGCCGGGGAAGGTGATGTAGCGGAGCAGGGCCCCCAGCATCGTGGCGGGCGGCGGATCGACCAGGGTCTTGCCGAGGGTGATGCGGGCGGCGTTGAGGCCGGCCAGCAGGCCGGTGCCCGTCGACTCGGTGTAGCCCTCGACCCCGGTGATCTGCCCGGCCAGGAACCAGTTGGGGCGGTCCTTGACCTGCAGGGTCGTGGTCAGGAATTTCGGTGAGTACAAGTACGAGTTGCGGTGCATCTGGCCGAGGCGGACGAACTTCGCGCGGCGCAGGGCGGGGATCAAGCGGAAGACCCGCTCCTGTTCTCCGTACACGAGGTTGGTCTGACAGCCCACCAGGTTGTACAGGCTCGACAGCAGGTTGTCCTGCCGAAGCTGGAGGATGGCGTAGGGCCGGCGCTTGGACCGCGGGTCGAGCAGGCCCACCGGCTTGAACGGCCCGAACCGCAGGGCCTCGCGGCCGGTGGCGGCGATCTGCTCGATGGGCTGGCAGGCGCTGAAGAACTTCTTCTTTGCCTCCTTCTCGAAGGCGGGCAGGTCGATTTTCTTTGCCTTCAGCAGTTCGTCGACGAAGGTTTCGTACTCTTCCTTCGTCATGGGGCAGTTGATGTAATCGCCCTTGGACTCCGGGTTGTAGCGGTCGGCGCGGAAGGCCTGGGTCATGTCGATGCTCTCGGCCTCGACGATCGGGGCGATGGCGTCGAAGAACGACAGCGATTTCTGACCGAACCGCTTCACCAGGTGGTCGAGCAGGCGCTTCGAGGTGAGGGGGCCGGAGGCCACGATGACCAGGCCCTCCTCGGGGATTTCGGACACCTCCTCGTTGACGAACTCGACCATGCTGTGGCCCTTGACGTAGCGGGTGATCTCGCGGGCGAAGGCGTCGCGGTCGACCGCCAGCGCATTGCCGGCCGGCACCCGGTACTTGTAGGCCGTGTCGAGGATGTAACTGCCGAAGGCGCGCAGTTCCTCCTTCAGGAGGCCCGAGGCCCGGTCGGGCAGGTTACTGCCCAGCGAGTTACTGCAGACCAGCTCGGCCAGCAGGTCGGTCTGGTGCGCCCCCGTCTCGACGCGGGGGCGCATCTCGTACAGCCTGACCGGGATCCCCCGGCGCACCAGCTGGTAGGTGGCCTCCGTGCCGGCCAGGCCGCCGCCGATGATGGTGACGGGAGCGGGATTATTCTTCTTTGGCACCGGGACCTCCTTCCGCCGCCCGGCGGAACTTGCAGGTCTTGCCCGAGCACCGCGCATGCTGTCCCAGCTTCTTGGTGGTGTGCCAGACCAGGGGAGCCTGGCATTCGGGGCAGAGCTCGCCGGTCGGCTTTTCCCAGGTGGTCAGGCGGCAGTCGGGGTATTTCGAACAGCCGTAGAATACGCGCCGGTTGCGCGACTTCTTGATGACGACCTGGCCGCCGCAGTCGGGCAGGGGGCAGGCGACGCCCGCCTCCTGGACGATGCGCCGGGTGGTCTTGCACTCGGGGTATTTCGAACAGGCCATGAACCGGCCGAACCGGCCGTTGCGGATGACCATCGGCGCCCCGCAGGTCTCGCAGACCTGGTCGGTGGTTTCGACGGCCGGTCCGGCCTTCTCCTTGTATTCGTCGAGGATCTTGCGCAGGGCGACCGGGCCGGTGGGGTTGCCGCCGGCGAACAACAGCAGGTCCTCGGGGATGTTCTCGGTCGACCGGCACTCGGGGTAGCCGGAGCAGGCCAGGAACTTCCCGGTGCGGCCGAGCTTCACCAGCATGGGCTTGCCGCATTTCTCGCAGAGGCAGTCGGACAGCACCTGGGCGCGCTGCATCTCGGAGTCGACCTTCTTCAGGTCGTTGATGAACGGCTCGTAGAACTCCTGCAGGATCTGGACCCACTCCTTCTTGCCGTCCTCGACGTCGTCGAGTTCCCCTTCCATGCGGGCGGTGAAACCGGGGTTGATGATGTCGCCGAAACTGCCGGTCAGCACCTGCAGGGCGAGGAAGGCCGCATCGGAAGGCCGGAAGCGGCCTTCCACCTTCTTCACGTAGCCGCGCTGTTGGATGGTCTCGATGATGGTGGCGTAGGTGCTCGGGCGGCCGATGCCTTCCTTCTCGAGGGTCTTGATCAGGCTCGACTCGGAATAGCGCGGCGGCGGGGCGGTGCAATTCTGCTTCTGGTCGAGGCCGGCGAGCTCGACGGCGGCGCCCTCGGCCAGCTCGGGCAGGCGCTGACGGCCGTCCTCGGCCGGCTCCTCCCCGGCGTCGGGGGCGGGTTCCTCGTCGCTGTGGGCCTCGGAGTAGAGGCGGGTGAACCCGTCGAACAGCTGGGTGGTGCCGGTGGCCTGCAGGACGTGCGGCCCGGCGGCCAGGTCGATGGTCACCACCTCGAACTGGGCCTCGGCCATCTGGGTGGCGACAAAGCGTTTCCAGATCAGGGTGTAGAGCTTGAGGGCCTCGGGCTTCAGGAAGGCGGCCATGCGCTCGGGGGTGCGCTCGACCGAGGTGGGCCGGATCGCCTCGTGGGCGTCCTGGGCCCCCTTCTTGGTCTTGAAGTGCCGGGGCTGGTCCAGGCTGTAGGCTGGCTCGAAGGTCTGGCGGATGTAGTTCCGGGCATCGGCCAGCCCTTCCGGGGCGATGCGCACGGAATCGGTTCGCATGTAGGTGATCAGGCCGACCGGGCCCTCCGAGCCGATCTCGACGCCCTCGTAGAGGCGCTGGGCGATCGACATGGTGCGCTTCGAGGTGAACGAGAACCGCTGGGCCGCCTCCTGCTGGAGAGTGCTGGTGATGAAGGGCGGGGGCGGCGACTGCTTGCGGGCCTTCTTGGTGACCGCCGCCACGCGCAGGCCGGCGGCCCTGATCTCGTCGGCGGCCCGCTGGGAAGCGGCGGCGTCGCCGAGCTGGGTCTTCTTGCCGTGGCTCTTGACCAGGCGGGCGGTGAAGGTCTTTTTGGGCCCGGCCTTGATCTGGGCGGTGATCGTCCAGAACTCCTCGGGGGTGAAGGCGAGGATCTCGCGCTCGCGGTCGCAGATGAACAGCACGGCGACGGACTGGACCCGGCCGGCGGACAGGCCCAGGCTGACTTTCTTCCACAGCAGGGGGGAGAGGCGGTAGCCGACGAGGCGGTCGAGGATACGGCGCGACTGCTGGGCGTTGACCAGGTTGAGATTGATACAGCGGGGGTGCTCGAGGGCCTGCAGGACGTCGTCGCGGGTGATCGAGTTGAAGGTCACCCGGCAGGGGCTCATCGGGTCGATGTTGAGGACGTTGGCCAGGTGCCAGCTGATGGCCTCCCCCTCGCGGTCAGGGTCGGGGGCGAGGAAGATGCGCTCGGCGTGGCGGGCCACCTGGCGCAGGCGGTGGATGACGTCCTCGCGGTCCTTCACCAGATGGAAGGCGGGGACGAACCCGTTCTCGGAATCGACGCCCAGGCGGGTCTCCATCAGGTCGATGACGTGGCCCTTGCTGGCCTCGACGACGAAATCCTTGCCCAGGAACTTGGACAGGGTCTTGATCTTCCCTGGCGACTCGACGATCAGAAGGTTCTTGGCTGACATGACGGCTCCTGCGCGGCTGGGCGGGCGGCGTTCAGTTGATGAAATCGGGCTTGGCGACGCGGTCGCTGAGGAAGGGGGCGCCGCCGCGGCTGGGGGTGGGGTCGTTCATGTAGAGGAGCAGCTGCAGGCGGGAGGCGGT
>CAZKPI010000056.1:6103-14571 GCA_964554555.1 uncultured bacterium | reverse complement strand
CGCTGTTGCCGACGCGGTATTCACCGGGCTCAGGGAACTCACTGCCGCTGGTGGCCGAGTTGTTGTTGTCGTTGGAAACGGTCTCGAGGTTCCCGTCGTCGCCGACCCGCTCGGTCGTCCAGTTGATCGTGGGGGGGCCGTCAAACGTACTGCCGGCGGGGGCGCCCATGTCGGCCGGGTTGTCGCCGTAGAGGAGGGTGTGTTCCTGGCGCTGGTAGTAAGCGTCTTCCAGGACATGCACGACCCCGGAGTCGGGGTCGCCGCCCCGGAACGTGGCCGGGAGGGCGTTGTCGACCTGCAGGTTCATCTCGGGATTGGGAATGGCCGTGGTGCTGTCCGGGGTCGCTTCCGCGGCCCAGGCGGCCGTGGCACCCAACAGCAGGAGGAGGAGGGCAAAGAAGCGGTGGGGGGTTTTCATAGGGGGGACCTCCATTCTGGTAACTTACGCATGGTCGGTTCAGGGAGGGGAGGGCTTGGTCAAGGAGGCTCGTTGGATGCTAAGCCCGGTGAAGGGCGATGCTTGGGCGGCGAGGCCCCCTGGTCGGCGGGGTTGTCTGCCGCCGCGCGGGTCTGCCACCGGTGCCAGCAGGGGAGGGCGAGGTCGGGCGGGGGACCGGGATGGCGGACAACGGCCTCGATCATGGCCTCGACCGGACCGGAAAGACCGCTGTGCACTTGGATGCCGGCCTGCTCGAGGGCTTCCCCGTGGAGGCGGGAAATGGCTCTGCAGACCAACAGGTCGATGCCGTTCACGGCCGCCTGGCGGGCGGCCGGGCCGGGCTCGGCGAGTGGGATGGCCAGGACCCCCTGGGGGGTCAGCCGGGGGCCGCGGCAGTTCCAGACGGCGAACACCCGCGCCCCGTCAGCCAGGGGCGCAACACGGTCATGGAACACCGGGATGGCCATGCGTTGCCTGACCATGCCCCTTCCAAAGCAAAAGCCGTACCCACAGAGGGAGAACCCGGGTGGCCGCGGCCCGGCCTGGTCCGGCGGCTGGCACGGCGGATGCTTTGGGCGTGGGACCCCGGCCGGGCCCGCTCCGGCGAACCTGCGGTCCGGACAGGGTTTCTACGCAGACCTGAGTTTCACCATCATTATCCCTTTTGTCGGCAGGGTTCCCCTGCCGATCTTTTTTTTCCGGCACCCTCTCCAAGAATAGAGGCGCTCGGAGCGGGGCGGACCGCTCTGGGTGTTGCGAAAATGCAATTGACGGCGGGGGGGTATTGCAAAAATGCATTCCGCCGGCCGGCCGCGGGTGTCCCTTGCAGGATTGTCGGAACAGGCACGTTGGCAACCCCCAGCAAGGCTTCCCCGGCCATGAGAGCCGGACGGGCCCTGGGAGGAGAGCTATGGTACCTCTTTTGCGAACCTCGCCCACATGGCTCCGATTGTCTCCTTCCCCTGTCCCCCGGCCATCCTGGTTTTGCTGAAGGATCCTCCATGGCTCTCCGGTGGTTCCGTCTCCCCACCCCCCTCGGCTCCGCCTTTCCCGACTGCCATTGCTGGCCGGGGCACCCGATTCCATCCCCGACAGGCCTTGATCTGTCTCTGGCTGGTGGGCCTTTTCCTGGTGGGCGGGGTGGTTCTCCCGGCCCAGGCGGGGTCTGCTGGCAACGATGTCGGGTATCCCTCCCCCCCCTCCCCGCCGGCCCGCTTGACGACGGGTCCCTCCCATCCCCAGCGCCGGGCGGGGACCACCCCGTTGAAGAAACCTGCCTACCGGGCGGTGATTCGCAGTCTGATCGGGGTTCCCGACGGAACCCTCTGGGTCGGCACCTTCGGCCGCGGGGTCTGGTGCCTGGCCAGTGGCAGTACCCACCAGATCGGCAATCCGGACGGTACCATCCCCAGCCATCGGATCAGCCGGCTTGCCCTTGCCGGAAACCGGCTTATTGCCGCCACGGCCGGGGAAGGGCTCCTGGCCTGGAATCTTGCCGCCTCCCGGTGGGAGCCGGTTCTCCCCGCCCCCGCCCCCCGCCTGCGTTACCTGCACGGCTTGTGGGCCGATGCCTCTGGAACCCTGGTGCTGGGTTCCGTCGGTTCCGGGGCGGCCCTGCTGTCCGGCGGTCAGTGGCGGTATCTGGGGGCGACGGAAGGGTTGACCGATGACTGGGTCAACGATGTTGTCGATGACCTGGAAGGGTGGTGGCTGGCCACCTCCCGGGGGTTGTTCCACCTCAACCGCGGGTTGGGCCGGATCGACCGTCGCCTGTTTCCCCGCGATGACTGGGAAGACCCCGACATCAACGTCCTGACCAGGATCGACGACCGCCTGGTGCTTGGCACCACCGAGGATGGCGTGGTGATCCTCGCCTCTGACGGCCGGGCGGTCAGGGTCAGGGGCACCGGCGGGGCCATCCACGCCCTGACCGGCCCGGTTCCGGACCCCGCCGGAACCGGGCACCGTCTCTGGGCGGCCGGTGATCACGGTCTGTGGCTGATCCTGCTTCCCCCCCCGGACATCCAAGAACCGCCCCGCTCCAGCGAAGTGCCAGGCCCCTGGTCCGAGGCTGGGGTTCCCAAGGCCCTGGCGCTTCTCCCGAATGGCGACCTGGTGATCGGCACCATGCAGGGGTCCCTCCTCCGTCTGTCTGGGGATCCCGCTCAGACCGTCCACCCGCCAACCGCCGCACCTCCCGCCAGTGCGGCGGATTTGGCGAGGACCGGGATCACCCGCAGGTCCGGTGGATACGCCCCAGCCGCCGATCGACCGTCTGCCGGGGAGGAAGGGTCCCCCCGGCGATCCGGTCTGGTACCCACCCTCTTCGCCCGGTTCAAAGACGGGAATCTCACGCTTGTCGATCCCGTTGGCGGGGAAAGGGAAACGATTCCGGATTCAGGACCCTGTCGGGCTCATCCGCCCGGCGCATGTCCCATCGTCAAAGGAGGAGAGGAATGAACGATCTGGTCCCCCGATTCCGGTTGGCGGCAATGGCCGCTTTGGTCCTGGCCGTCTGCCTCGCCTGGGCACTCCCTGTGGCCCACGCGGCGATGCCGGCCAGTGAGACGGCCGGTGACCTCGGGCGGTACGGTTTACCCTCCCTGACCGACCCCGCCGCCCAGCAGTTGTTCAGGGAGGCGGTGGGCCATTGGGATGACCACCAGCCCGAAGCCGCCTTCCTGAAACTCGCCAAGGCCGCCGAAATCGCCTCGAGCACGCCCGCGCTGTTGTCGCGCGCCGGTTGCCTCGGCCTGACGTTGAGCGAAACCCACCATCCCACGGCCCGCCGGCTTCTCGAACGGCTGGCCACGCTCAAACCGGCGCTCGTTCCCGCCGAAGCGCTCGGCCTGGCCCAGTGCCTGTATTCCCTCGAGCCCCTGGAGTTTGAACGGGCCGAGAAACTGATCGCGGGGGTGTTGCAGTCGCACCCGGAGATGCCCGAGGCCCTCATTGCCAAAGGGGAACTGGCCCTGGCCCGGAAGCGTTTTGCCGAAGCTCTGGCGGCCTTTACCGCCGCGGCCAAGGCGGTCCCGCAGTAGCCGCGGGCCCGCTGGGGAAGTGCCTATGCTCTGCTCGGCCTGCAGAGGATCGACGAGGCGACCCGCGCGTTTCTCGACGCCTACGCCCTCCAGTCGGGAACCGCCGAGGCCAACGAGCGCCTGGGCAAGGCCATGGCCGATCTCGGCAAACCAATGATGGCCGCCAAGTATTACCAGCAGGCGCTTGATCTCGACCCCAACCGGCTGGGGGCGCACGTCGGCCTGGCGGGTCTCCTCTTGCAGAAGAACCAGGACATGAGCGCCCGCCGCCATCTGACTGCCGCCCTCAAGCTCGATCCGGGCAATCCGCGCCTCCACCTGATGCAGGGCATCTTCGAGGAGATGCGTGGCCATCTCGCGCCGGCCATCAAGGCCTACGAGACGGCCGCCGCCTACGGGCCCGAATTCCTGGACGCCAAACTCCGGCTTATCCACATCTTCAGCGGGATCGGGCACCGGTTCCCGGGCAACACCTTCTCCAATGAGCACCCCGACGACCTGTCCGAATACCAGGAGTGCTACAACCCCCGCAAAGCCCTGGCCCTCGTGCAGGAGGTTCTGCGCCTGGCTCCCAAGCATGAAGAAGCCGCGTCCCTGACCGTCCTCGCCGAAAAGCTTGAAGAAGACATTCCCGCCCCCGAATGAGATCCCCGTATGGGCAAGGAAAAAGGAGGCTCCATGAAAACCACATTCCGCCTGGCTGTGCCGCTGGTTCTGCTGTTCGCCATCCTGACCTGTACCTGTCCGGCCGGGGCGACCGACGTGTCGTCGGTGCCCGACAACCAGAAGTTCCTGCCTACCCGCGCCACCGCTATTTCCAGCGGCATCCAGCGGTCCCACGAGATCCGCCGGCCTGCCGAGCTTGAGAAGAACCCCAAGGCCTCGATCGGCCTGTGGTGCCCATGGATGGAACCCCCTCCGGTCGATCGCACCGTGGGCAACCAGTTGACCAAAGCGGCGAAGATCTTCCGCAATACCGGTTCGACGAAGGGCACCTTCCCCTACATCGTTCAGGACACCGCCGACGGCAAATGCTACGTCTTCCGCAAGGTCCGGTACCACTGGAAATTCGAGAAGGCGAAGGATGGGAACGATCCGCACGGCGGCAACGTCGAAGGCGTGTCGGGTGGCGACCCCTGGACGCCCTTTTTCTCGGAACTGGCGCTGGAGGACTCGGCGGCCCGGTTCATCCTCGACTGGGCGGAGGACAAAGCCTCCCCCGGCGATCTGCCCGAAAAAAAGGTTTTTCCCAACCGGCACACGACCGTCTATGATTCCGGCGTCCAGGATGACGAGACCGTGGCCAACAGCTCATTCCTGCAGCAGGTGGCCTTCACCCTCACCTACGAACGGGCCCCGGTCGAAGTCACCCCGACGGGCCCCGGGTATCCGGAAACCGACGCTGACACCGCCGATCTCCCCACCCCGGAACTGATCGAGGAGCGGGTGAAGGGCACGGTCGCCCTGAACACCGCTCCTGCCGACGACAAGTTCGTCGAGGGGAAGGTGATCACGCCGATTCCCGATGCCTACAAAGACATCTGGACGCTCGGCGAGGCCTCGGCCTATGCCCTCGTCTACGTTGAGGACCACCAGGCGCCTGATGCCAAGCCTGCCGAGTCATCGGGGAAGGACTATTCCGGGATCGTTGGCCAGTGGCTGAAGGGCGGGGTGAAAATCGAATACGTCGATGACAACCCCAATGCCAACGAGAATTCCGACCAGATGAAGGCCGACTTCAAATACTATGCCGGCAACAACGACATCTACAAGGTTGAGAACCCTTTCTACAACCCGCCTGAGGTTCGGGAGCCCTATCTCTATGTGTTCTACCTGCGTGCCAACAACGAGTTCGGCCCCTACATCGGTCCGGCGAAAAAGGAACGTGAGCGTTCGTGGTACATCAACCGGCATCCGTACTGGTCGCAGAAGCCGGTCGAGGAGACCAAGGCCTACCTCAACACCCGCTATTCGAACGCCTGGGATTCCAAGTCCATCCCACTGTGGGAGCTCGGGGCGATCTATTACGTGATGAACAGCGACGACGGCGATTCCGGCAAATTCCACGCCGAGGAACTGAACGAGGCCTGGGTGGCCGGCCAGATCAGCGACGCCACCTGCCCCAGCTTCAGCACGCTTCGCGACAGTCTGGCGGGCAAAGACCAGGCCGCGGCGAAGAAGGCGGCGGCTGCCCTCGATGCCCTGGCCGACGCCATCAAGAATCCCGGCAACTATGGCATTCGCGGCGATCGCTCCTTCACCCGGTTTGCTTCGTGCGGGTTCAGCGACGAGAAGGGTTCCTACGTGGTCGGCAAGGTCAAGCTCGAGAAGAAGAACCCCGCTGTCCATCGCGAATGGACCGAGGTCATCGAGGGGGTCGAGGTGAAGAAGGGGGAGTGGACGGTCGCCGAGAAGCGGATCATCCTGCCCTTCCACTACTGCACCGCGGCCGTCGACCAGTGCGATGTCGCCTGCTTCAGCAGCAAGGAAGTGGTGAGCGTCAGCTCGTCCGACTGTTGCGGCAACTCCGCCACCGTTGAGTCGATTCCGACCAGCGACGGCATCCAGATCCATGACGAGGCCCAGGGCTCGAAGCCGATTCCCGAGATCATCATCGAAAACGCGGGCGGGGGCGACACCCAGGTCATCGTTCCGGCCAATGATTCGCTGGGGGCGGATGAGAAGCTGGTCATCAAGGATCCGGCCACCAACGTGACCCAGGAATTTGCGGCCAACCAATACGATGGCGATTTCGATCTTGCCAACAAAGAATTCTTCGTCAAGGCCGGTGACAAACTCGAGCCGATCGGCCGTATCCCCGACGACCCGAACGGGGCCCTGAAGGACCGGGTGGTCTTTGAGGACGTGCGCCTGTCGTTCAACCTCGGCGGCTATGACAACATCGACGGCATGACCCCGTTCCGGGGCATCGGCAAGATGAAGTTCGCCCTCTACGCCCTCGACGCGAACAAACAGCGCGGCCAGCCCGAGACCCTGGAATTTGTTGACGAGAATGGAGTCAGTCAGCGGCTCCCGTTTATCGAACGAACAAACAGCGGCGATCCGTACAAGTTCGAGCCGACGTACAAGTTCTACCACATCTTCCGCAATCCGGGCTGGTATCAGGCCGAATACGAGCTGTGGGAGAACAGCGCCACGCAGGGCGAAAAGAAGTCGCGCAAGATGCTCGTGAACATTCACGTGCTCGATGCCAAGTCCAATGTCCGGTCCATCGAACAGCAGGAGCGGCGGAACTGACCTGCCCGCCGCTGGTTCCCCATCCTGTCGCGGGCCCCGGGGGTCGTCCCGGGGCTCGCCGGCCCGACCCGCCCCGGCCTTCGGCCGGAAGCCGCTTCGGTCTGGCCGCGGGCCGGAATGGCGCCCTGCTGGCCGGCACAGAGGGCTGGCCACGCCGCCAGGTTCGCGCTTCGCCAGGGGATCGACCGGCACGGTTTCGGCCATGGCGGCCTGCGGTTACGGGACACGGCGCGCCCCCGTCGTTGGGTGCCGGGCGCGCGGGCGGGGCCAAGGTCGCCCCGGCGCCCGGCCAGAGTGTTCCTTCCTTCCGCGCGCGCCCGAACGGACCCGATCCGCGGTCGGTCAAGCGGGGCCGGAACCGGAAGGCCGATGTCCTTGCCAAGGAGAATCCATGAACCCTCGCCTTTCCCGTTGGCCGTCTGCCATTCCCCTCTCCTCGTCGGTGGTCCGTGGCCTGCGGTTGGTTCCGGCCCTGGCCATCTGCCTCGTCTGGCTGGCATCCCTGGCGGGGCCGGCCCCGGTTGCCGCCGCCGACTTCACCTTCGAGGTGGTGATTCCCGCCGATGACCGGTTGGCCAATGGGCGGACCGACGCGGTCGCCATCGGGCCCGAAGCGGTGGCCTGGGGAACCGAGCACGGGGTCGTGGAGGAGACGCCGGCCGGCACTTTCACCTGGTGGACTCCGAGGAACGCGCCCTTGAAACAGGGCGAGCATCCGGCCCTCATCTACCATGAGGGCGACCTCTGGGTCGGCAACCGCACCCAATTCGGCGGGACGGGATTACTGCGCCGCACCGGCACCCAGTGGCGGGTCTACCACCCCAAACGCAATGAGATGCTCTCGGAGCTGGTCAACTGTCTGTTGGAGGATGGCAAAGGCCGCCTGTGGGTGGGATACGAGGAGCGCGGCGTCGATCGGTACATCGGCAAGGAATACGGCAGCAAGACCCTGCGTTTGTTCAAGAGCATCAAGGTCAAGCACGGGCTCCTGCGCGGAGCGGTGCTGTCGCTTGCCGCCACCGGCGACGACCTGTGGATCGGCACCAGCATGGGGTTGTGCCGGGTCGATCCCGACAAGATCGACAAGAACGCGTTCATCACCTGGACCAAGGAGACCGGTTTTCCCGGTCGCCATGTGTTTGCCCTGATGCCGGTGGGCGGGCAGGGGGTGGCGGTCGGCGCCGACAATGGCCTGTGCTGGCCGGACGGCGGCCAATGGCGGCTGGTGGGGCGGCCAGAGGGCCTGGCCGGGTTGCCGGTTAAATGCCTGGCCTGGGACGGCACCCGCCTCTGGGTCGGCACCTACCGCGGCCTGCAATGGTATGATGGGAAGACCCTGTCCAAGCCCATCGGCCTCGACCAGGGCCTGCCCTCCGACCACGTCCGGTGTCTGGCGGTGCGCCCCCTGGCCGGCGGCCAGGTCCAGGTGCTGGTCGGCACCGATCTGGGCGCCCGTCTGGTGAACGCCGCCTTCCCCTGAACCCTGGCCGGCCGCCCCCGGCGCGTTCCGGTCAGCGGGCCCCGGGCTTTGGCACGGCGTGACCGCGGCCCGGGCGTGCCCCTCCCGCCGGCCGGTTGGCGGCGGCCCCCGGTCAGACTCAGACGAAGAACGTCGTGACGTGCTCCTCGTCGCTCATCGCGGCCAGGCCCCGGATCATCTTTTCGGGCCCCGCGTGGTCGAAGGGGAAGGCGTGGCGGGGGCAGGCTTCAAGGCACTCCTCGCAGAAGAT
>CAZKPI010000056.1:1152-6013 GCA_964554555.1 uncultured bacterium | reverse complement strand
GGCGCCGTGGGACCGGCGCAGGTCGAGGCTCTTGCCGGCGGCGAAGGCGGTCATCTTCGGGGTCTGGAACGGCCGGGCGGCGGGGTCGAGGGGCGCGGGCGCGGGTGAGGCCAGCCGCTCCAGCACCGCGGTCACAAAATCCCTCACGGCGGCGAGGTCGCTGGCCTGCGGCCGCCCTTTCCCCAGCGGGTCGGCCGAATGGCGGAACTGGGAATGGGCCGCCACCACCTTCAGCAGGCCGAGCGGCGTGATCCGCCGCTGTTGGAAAGCCTCCCAGAGGTCGGTCAGGGCAACCCCCGAGGTCACGGCGCCGTAGGTGACGAACCCCGCCCCGAAGGTGTCCGGGCCGCGGGGCAGGCGGTCGAGAGCGTCCAGGACGACGGGCAGGGCGCGGTTCACGTAGACCGGGGATCCCGCCCAGAGACAGGTGCGGCCGCCGGCGGGCGCTGGGGTCCAGGCCGCCGGAGGACCGTCGCGATGGCGAGCGAGGTCCCAGAGGGTGACCGGCTGGCCGCCCGCGGTCAGCCGGTCAGCGATGGTCCGGGCGACGGTGGCCGTTGTGCCGGCCGGGGAGAGGAAGAGGACGAGATGGCGGGTCGGGATGGCCATGGGGCGGGCTCCTTGTCGACCAAAGATCGGGCGGCGGGAAGTCTCTCATCCGGGAGTATAGCAGACGGGGCCGGACGGGCGATCGGCCGGCGACTCTGCTACAATGGGGGAACATCGGCGAAAGGATGAACCCATGAGGAGAGAATGGCCTCTGGTCCAGGTGGGCCTGTTGTTGGCGGTTCTGGCGGGGGGCACCCCGGCGTCGGGGAAGTCGATCATCATCAACGAGACCTCGGCAGGCTGTACCCTGACCGGGAACTGGGCCGACAACCAGCGCAACAACCCTGAAGGGAAGGTCTTCTCGTCGGCGGGGCTGATCGGCGGGGACCAGCATTACACCAGCAGTCACGGGAAATTCCGGCGGACCGGCCGGGAGACGGCCGTATTCAAGGCCGCCCTGCCCAAGCCCGGGAAATACCTCGTCGAGCTCAACTGGCGGCGAAGCAGTAACCGCTCGTCGAAGGTGACCTGGGAAGTCCGCCACGCCGGCGGCACGACGAAGAAGATGATCAACCAGCGCGGTAGTAGTGATGCCCTGGCCTGGACTCCGCTCGGGACCTTCGAGTTTGGCGAGGAGGCCGTGGTGGCCATGATCGACGACGGCGGCCAGTCGGCCTCGGTCGATGCGGTGCGGATCACCCCCGCCGGAGAGACCCCCACCGGGGGCGGGGCGACGCTCGACGACGTGATCGGCGCGGGCACCGCCGGCGGCGGGGAGACGGGGGGCGGCGCGGCGGGGGAAAAGACCCACACCTTTGCGAAGGACGGTTCCGTCACAGTGGTTGCCTGCCTGATGACCCGCGGCCCGGCGAAGCTGACCGTGCTGAAGAAGACGGCTGACGGGAAGGAATCCGTCTGGATGTCCTGGTCCCGCCGCGACGACAAGGACCCCTCGCCCTGCCGGATCGACGGCAAGCCCCTGCCAGAGTCGATGTTCGAACAGAACCCCGGCGATTTCTCCCCCAGGCCGGTGGAACAGACCGTCAGCGGCAAGAAGGGGGAAAGCCTGATCCTGAAGCTGGAAGGCGACTTCGGCGGCGAGACCCCCACGCTGGAAATCCGCGGGGAGTAGGGCCCCTCCGCCGCCCAACCATCGAGCCTGCATGTTTCGACCGCGCCGTTCCGCCGTTCCCAGGCCCCGCCGCGGCCTGTCGGCTGCCGCCCGCCGCGCCCTGCGGCAGGGCCCGCCGCCCAGCCGGCCGCGGCCTGTCACCGAGACCCTGCACGGGCAGACCATCACCGACCCCTTTCGGTGGCTGGAGGGCGACGCGGCAGGCAACCCCACCCCGGCGGTGCGGGCCTGGACCCGCGCCCAGAACGCCCACACGCGGGCGGTCCTCGACGGGCTTCCGGGCCGTGCCTGGTGGGAGCGCCGGCTGGGCCGGCTGATGAGCCTGGGCACGGTCTCTCTGCCCGAGGCCCGCGGGGACCGGCTGTTCTACACGCGGCGGCGCGGCGACCAGAACCAGGCCGTCCTCTGCACTCGCGAAGGTCTGCGGGGGCGGGAACGGGTTCTGTATGACCCCAACGCCCTCGACCCTTCGGGTCTGCTGACTCTCGCCTATCTGGTGCCCAGCCCCGACGGCGGCACGGTGGCCTTTGGCACCTACACGGCGGGCGACGAGAAGGTCGTTCTGCGCTTTCTCGAGACGGCAACCGGCCGGGTTTCGGGCGAGACCCTCACCGGCAAGGTGGCGGGGGTCTTCTGGCTGCCGGACGGCTCCGGCCTGCTCTACAGCAGGCTGGCCGACATCGACAACCCCTACTCGCGGCAGATCCGCTTCCACCGGATGGGGGACGACCCGGCGGCCGACCCCGTCGTGTTCGAGCAGGTGAAGGAGGGGCCGCTGGCCGCCACCTGGGGCCCCTACGGCATCCTCAGCCGCGACGGCCGCTGGCTCACGCTGGGCTACTACACCGGCACCCGCAGTAATGACCTGTGGCTCGTCGACTTCGCCGCCTGGCGGAAGACCGGCCGTCTCGAGCGCCGCGAGATCATCACCGGCTCCGATTCGATCACCACCGGCACGGTCCATCACGGCCGCCTGCTCCTGCAGACGACGCACGGAGCCCCGCGCGGCCGCATCGTCACGGCGCCGCTCGCCGCCCCCGGCCTGGCCCGGTGGCGCGAGGTGGTGCCCGAGCATCCGCAGGCGGCTCTCGAGCATTTCGCGGTGTCGCGCCGCCACCTGGTGACGGTGTCGGTGCAGGACGTGGTGACCCGCCTGGGACGGTATTCCCTGGACGGCAGGGCTCTTGGGGAGATTCCCCTGCCGGGGCCCGGTTCCGCCGAGGTCTCGCTCGACGAGGAGTCGGACGACGCGTTTGTCTGGTTCACCTCCTTTGGCGAGCCGGGCCGGATCGAGCGGGTCCGGCTGACCGACCTGGAACGCACGCCCTGGGAACGGATCCGCGCCCCCTTCGACCCGGCGCGCTTCGAGACGACCCAGCACCGGGCGGTGTCGCGCGACGGCACGCCCATTCCCTTCTTCCTTCTGCGGCGGCGCGGACTGAAGCCCGACGGCCGGCGGCCGGCCATTGTCTACGGCTACGGCGGGTTCAACCTCTCGCTGACCCCAGCTTTCGACCCCACGATCATTCCCTGGCTGGAGCGCGGCGGGGTCTACCTGATCGCCAACCTGCGCGGCGGCGGGGAATACGGCGATGCCTGGCACCTGGCCGGCATGGGGGCGCACAAGGAGAACACGTTCGACGACTGTGCCGCGGCGGCCGGGTGGCTGATCGAGCATGGCTGGTCGCGGCCGGCGGCGATGGTCATCAGCGGCCGTTCGAACGGCGGGCTCTTGGCCGGCGCGATGCTGACGCGGCGCCCCGACCTGTTCCGGGCCGCCATTGTCGGGGTGCCGCTCCTCGACATGCTCCGCTACCAGCGGTTCCTGATGGCCCGCTACTGGGTTCCCGAATATGGGTCGGCCGAGGACCCGGAGCAGTTTGCCGTCCTGCGCCGCTATTCCCCCTACCACCAGGTATTGCCGCGGTATCCCTACCCGGCCGTCTTCCTGTTCAGCGGCGAGCACGACACCCGCGTTCACCCTTGCCATGCCCGCAAGATGGCGGCCCTTCTGCAGACCGTCACCGGGTCTCCCCACGCCGAACGGCCGGTGCTGGCCTGGATCGACCAGGAGGCCGGCCACGGCATGGGAAAGCCTCTCCATCTGCGGATCCGGGACCAGGTCGACATGAAGCTGTTCGCCGCCTGGCAGGTGGGCCTGGCTCCGGGCGGCTCCAGGTGACCGGGCGGGTTGGCTGGCGCGGCCTGACCCTGGCCGAGGCGGCAGTCGTCGTCGGTCTGGCCGCCCTGCTTGGCGGGGTGGTTTGGATGGTTTTGGCGGCCGCTTCGCGGCAGAACCGGCTCGACGGGCGGCAGGCCGAGGTCGCCCGTCTCGCCGACTCGCTGTGGGCGGCCTTGCGGGAGGATTTCCGCAGTGCCGCCGCGGCGGCCTCCGGCCCCGACCGGCTGGACCTGGCGGTGGCCCGGCTCGACGCTGAAGGCCTTCCCGTCGTGGCCACCGTCACCTGGTCCTGGAGCCGGGGCCGGGTCACGCGAGCGGCCCCCGGCCAGGGCCCCCGCCAGTTCGATTTCGACGCGGCGGTGGGCGGCGACTACGCCTGGGAGTTCACCCCTTCTCCGGGTTCGGGGCGGGAACAGGCCTTTTCCCTGAAGATCGGCCTGCCGGGCGGCGGGGTCCTGTATTCCGGCCAGGAGCGGCTGTCCATGGACAGGCGGTAGCCAGGCGGGTGCGGGCGGGAAATCGGCCTGTCCTGGGGCCTGGCCCGGGGCAGTTCCCGGTGGCCGTCCGGGCGGGAGTTGTGGGAAAATGCAGTTGGCGGGCAGGGCGGGCGTGGTTCCGGATCTGGGACCCCTTCCCGACCGATGCCCAGGAGGGAGGAAAACGACGATGAAGCGTGGATGGGTGCTGGTGGGCCTGGCGGCTTGCGTTGCGTTGGCGGCGGCCGCGGCGGGTCAGGAGATCACCGTGCCGCGGGGCGGGACAGTCAGCGTCGGGGCTTCGCTGGGGGCGGCCTGGACGCTCGAATTCGACGGCGAGTTCGACGCGGTCAAGCTGGGGCGCTGGACGGCGAAACGCTACGTCTACGACGGGGGGAACAACACCTCGCTCGACCTCTTCGAGAACGGGTGCATCCGGTTGTCGCGCGGCAGTGTCTATTTCGTGAGCGCCGCCGCCGGCCGGATCCGGAACCCCAACGGGGAAAAAGACCACTATGCCAT
>CAZKPI010000056.1:0-1129 GCA_964554555.1 uncultured bacterium | reverse complement strand
ACGAGGGCCGGCATTGTCTGCGGATCGCGTATGATCCCGAGGCGAAGCGGTGCCAGGTCACCCTCGACGGGAAGCGGGTGGGCGACTTCGCCCTGCGCATCGCCCGGGCGGGCACCATTGGCCGGCTTACCTGTCCTGGCTTTGCGGGAACGGTGCGTCTGCTGAAGGGCGGTTCCCTGACGGGGGGCGGCGGCGAAACGGGCCGGCCGTCCGGGGGCGGCGCCGGTCTGGATGACATCATCAGCGCCGGCGGGAGCGGGGCGGGGGGATCTGAGGGAACGCTTTCCGCGGCCGCGCCTGGGACCAGGACCTTCACCGCGCCGAAGGCGGGAACCCTGCGCGTGACGGCGAAGCTGTCGACCTATGGCCCCGCCCATCTGGAAGTCGGGATCGCGGGCGGCGGCAAAAACCGGCCTTGGCTGTCCTGGTCGCGGACCGGAGGGGTCGATTCCTCGCCATTGGCGGTGGACGGCAAGCCCGCTCCCGACTCGATCTTCGAACGCCAACCCGGAGATTTCTCTCCCCGGGAGACCACGGTGGAGACCCGCCTGGAAGCGGGGGACACGGTGACCTTCCGCCTGGAGGGGGATTTTGGTGACGGCTCCCCGTTGCTTCGCTACGCCTTCCAGGAGGACTGACCTGGGCTTCATCACCTGCGGCCGTCAGGCTGACCCGGCTGTCCGAGGCGGCCCCCTGACACGGCTTGCCTCGGGGTTTTCCCCCCGCCCGACGCGGCGGCCAGGGGAAAAACCAGCTGACCTGGGGCTGGTCGGTCCCCTGGCGCGGCGCGCCTCGCGGACCTGGCGCTTCCCTCCGTGCCGGCACCGGGGAAGCCCTGCCCATCATGCGTCGATCGGGGCCGGCGGGTTTTCGCTGGTCGAGATCTTGGTCGCCATCGTCATCCTGCTGGTCGTGCTGGGGCCTGTCTGGTCGGTCTTTTCCGGCAGTCGGCGGGCGGTCCGGGCGGCGCGCGAGCTGTCGCAGGCGGCCAGCCTGGCCAGTTCCCTGCTGGCCGGCCTGAAGAACGCGGCGCCGGGCGCCCTGGGCGAGCTGGCGCCGACCATCGACACCGACCTGCCCGCCGGCCTGGGCCTGTCGAGCCTGGGCGTGGCACCGGCCCCGAAAGGGT
>CAZKPI010000055.1:6882-14580 GCA_964554555.1 uncultured bacterium | reverse complement strand
GGGGAGGCGGGGCCTTGGTTTCCGCGGCCGGCCCGGACGGGGGCAAAGGCGGGGCCTTCGCTTCGGGGCCGGCCGGAGGGGGCGGCGGGGGCGCCTCCCCCCCGGCGGCCGGCTTCGACAGGAGCGGGGAAGCCGGTGACGACGCCGGGGAACCCAGGCATTCCTGGAGATTCCCGGGCAGGGAAGGCCGGAGGATCTGCAGGAAGTGTTTCAGCACCTCGACCGTGGGGCCCTTGGCCGCGGCGGCTTCGGAAGCCTGCAGGGCGGCCAGAACCTCGGCGGGGACGAAGGGGCCCTTCCCCTCGACCCGCCGGCAGGTGGCGAGCAGACACTTGAGCAGGGGGGCAAGGGGCGGTTCCTTCCCGTCGCCGCCAAACTCCGCGGTCAATTCGGGATAGCGGCGCACGATCGCCACGACGAGCGGGCCCGTTCCCACCAGGTTTGAATCGATCTTCTTGCAGAGGCCCGAGGCGTCCTCGAACACCTGCCGGAAGGCGTAGGGAAGATGGCGCAGGTCGAGCGGCCGGATCGCATCATCGGTTGCCATGGCGGGCCTCCCTGTGGAATCGTCTCCCCCCGCGGGGGCGGGCCGGTCAGTCGTCGGCGAAGCGCTTGCCGCCGTATTTGGCCTTCAGGGCGTCGTCCAGCTCGTCGGCGGTCAGGGCCAGGGAGACGATGGCCGACTTGAACTGGTCGAAGTCGAGGGTCTCGCCGAGCAGGTTGTGCTCGAGATAGATGTTGCCCGTGGTCTTGTCGTCATCAGGCTTCCAGAAGATCTTCCCGAACACGTATTCCTCGTGGATGCGGGAGAACTCCTCGAACATCGCCTCGTTGCCCGCCTTCTTCACCCCCAGGAGAACGATCGCGACCACCTTGAGGATGGTGTCCTGATCGTGCCATTGCAAGGGATGCAGGATGACGGCCGTCGACTGGTGCTGAACCCGGTACCAGTCCTTGTTGGCCGAGTATTCGAGGTCCATTTCGCGCAGATAGCGCTGAACCTTCGCGTGGAGGGTCTGCAGTTCCTCGGAGATTTCCATGGGTTCCTCCTGGTGGGTTTCCCCATTGGTATATCATCCCCGGCGGTTTTTCAACCGGCCGCCCGGGGCAAACCTTGTCTGTAAGGGAATTCCCTGACAAGAACATCGCCCAGGCGCGGTCAGAGAAGGGACGGCCGTTGCCGGACAGGCCAACGGTTTCCGCCCCATCCGGGTCGATCGGCGTCCGCCAGCGGACAGGCCCGCCTCCCCTCCGCCCGGCGGCGGGAAGCAGGGTTGCCCGGCCGCCGCCGGTCGTCCATCCTGCTGGGCGGGAAGGGGGGCGGGCGCGCGGGAACCGGTTCTACCGGCGGGCCAGCGCTTCGTTGGCGCGCCAGAGATACCAGCTGGCCGCCGTGCGGTAGGGGCGCCACCGCTCGCCCCAGGCCTGAAACTCGCGAGGAGTGGGGAGGGTCGGGTGCCGGTAGAGGAGGGAGAACCCCTTGCGCAGGCCGTAGTCATCGACGGCCAGCACGTCGGGGCGTCCCAGGCGAAAGATCAGGAACATCTCGACCGTCCACCGTCCGATGCCTCGCACCCGCGTCAGGCGCTCGATGATCGCCTCGTCGGTCATCCGCCGCAGGCGGGCCAGGGTCGGAATCCTCCCCGCCAGGGCGTGCTCGGCCAGATCCCGCATGGCCGCGATCTTCGGCCGCGACAGCCCCAGCGCCCGCAGGTCCTCGTCGGTTGCCCGCACCAGCTCGAACGGCCGGATGGCGCCGCCCGCCCCGCCGCCGAGGGCGGCCTGGACGCGCCCGAAGATGGCGGCGGCGGCCTTCCCGTTCAACTGCTGGTAGACGATGGCTTCAAGGAACGCCTCGAACGGGCTCACCACCTCGTTCAGCTCCAACCCGAGCGGCCCGATCCGGTCGATGAAGGCTCCCAGCACCGGGTCGGCCTGCCGCAGGAAATCCACCGCGGCGGCAAAGTCGAACGGCTGGCCCGTCCCGGTCTTCCAGGCGGCGGCGGGCTCCGCCACCCCGGTAATCCTCTCGCCAAGGGCCTTCGCCGGGGGAGTCCCGCCCTTCGCCCGGCGGGCCTTGGCCGGCCCCGGCGAACCTGGCCCCGGCCGGCCGGGGGGCGGGGAACCCGGCCCGGGGATCGCCGCCCCTTCGATCGCCAGGAGCCGCTTCTTCAGCGCGATGCCGTCCCGCCCCATGAATCCGCCCAGGCCGCCGTCACTGGCCAGGACCCGGTGACAGGGCACGAGAAGGGGCAGAGGATTGGTGCGCATGACCTGCCCGACGGCCCGGGCCGCCCGGGGCGAGCCCGCCCGGCGGGCCAGGTCCGCATAGGTGGTGGTCTGGCCGGGCTTGACCCCGCGCAGGTCTGCCAGCACCCGCGCCCGGAAGGGGGTGAGGCCGTCCAGGTCCAGCGGCACGTTCCGAAAGTCGTCCGCGTGCCCGGCAAGATGCGCTTGCACCCGTCTGACCAGGGCTTCCACCACCGGAGGCACCCGGGCAGGACGGACCACGCCGGCGGCGAACCGGAGGTGCGCCTCCAGCGCCGTGGGGCTACCCATCGGCAGGCCGAACCGGATGACCCCGCGCGGCGTCCAGGCCAGGCCGCAACGGCCCACGGGGGTCTCGAAGCAGATGTATCCGCAACCGGCGGCGGTGAACCCCGATCCCCCCCGGGGGGATTCCCGCCGCCCCTGCCGCCCGGCCGTCATCGCCCGGCCACCAGCGCCGCCGATCTTCCCAACCCGATCGTTGACGGCATCGCCAAACCTGTGTCGTCCTGCGGCACCATGCCCATGTGAGCTTCTCCTTGCGTCATGTTCGGCGGGGCCGGCCGGGGCGTTTCCCTGCCCGCGACGGCATCCCTTCCGGCCGGTCACCGGCGGCATCGCCTGGCTTCCCATCCCCCGCGCCTTCCGGCGCGGCCGGAACGCCCGCCGGCGGGGAGGCGGGCTTCCCATCAGGTTCGGCCGGGGAGGCCGGATGGCCTGCGGCCCCGCCGGCCGCCGGCGCGGGACAGCCGGACCGGGAACATGCCGCGGCCGGCGTCCGGCGCCTTTGGGCGGCCAGGCACTGCTCGCACCGGGCGTCACTGCAGAACTGGCAGAAATGGCAGTCCGGGCAGGGGTGCTTCTTCTCCCGGCCATCAGACCGGCCGGGGCAGAAGGCGTTCAGGCGCTGGTAGACGTCGTCCGCCTTCCCATCCTTGGGATCGTCGCCCGCCCCGGCCATCCTGCCACCTCCCTCCGGCCCCGTGTGATGCATGAAGGTACACAATGTTGGCCCGCCGCGCAATCACCGGTCCCCAAATCCCCCACTGCCGTCTGCCCCCTGGTTGCATCCCCAGCCGATTTTGGGTAAAGGTGAAGGGGAAAGGTGTTGGAGGGGGGGAACGGGAAGGCCGTTCCTCCCGACGGTTGTTTTCGCGAGGTGCCCCATGTCCTGTTCCGAAGCGATTGCCAAAGCCCGCGAGCGGCTGGCGGCGGGTGACCACGCCACCGCCCTGGCCCTGCTCCGGCCGGTTCGCCAGGACGCCGAGACCCGACAGCTCCCCGACCTTGTCCCCCTCTGGGAAGCCCTCGCCGCCCGGGGCCGCCGGATCGGCCTGATCGACGCGGTTCCCGGCAAGGTGCTCGCCGGGCACTTCGGCGAGGTCTATTCCCTGGCCATTTCGGCCGGAGGACATACCTTGTACTCCGCCAGCAAGGATGGCACCATCCGCACCTGGGACGCCCACAGCGGCTCCGAAAAGGCGATGCTGGAAGGGGACAAAACGCCGGTCCTCACCCTGGCGCCGGTTCCCGGCGAACGCGTCCTGCTGGCCGGCTACCCCGCCGGAGTCATCCGGCTCTGGGACCTCACCACCGGCAAAACCGTCCGCCAGTTCAAAGGGCACACCCGCGATATCCGCGCCCTGGCCGTGTTTGCCGACGGCCGGTCGTTTGTCTCCGCCAGCCTCGACAAGACCCTCCGCCGCTGGAACCTTGTCACCGGCGCCGCGCAGGGCACCTGGGAAGGACACACCGGATTCGTCTCCTCGGCCGTCCTGTCACCGGATGAAACGCTTGTCCTGAGCGGTTCCAGCGACAAGACCGCCCGCCTCTGGCAGACCGCCGACGGCACCTGCGTCCGGCCGCTCGAGGGGCACCAGAACACCGTCCGGTGCGTGGCTTTCTCCCCCGACGGCCGCCAGGCGGCTTCGGGGGGCGACGACCGGGCGGTCATCATCTGGGACCCCGCCGCCGGCCAGCCGCAGAGCCGGCTGACCGGCCACGCGTGGGAGGTCAACGCCGTGGCGTTCAGCCCGGACGGCCGGTTCCTGGCCTCCGGCGGCCGCGACCGCCAGCTCCGCCTGTGGAACGCCGCCACCGGAGAATGTCTGCGCGTCCTCGAAGGCCACGAGGGGAACATCACCTCGCTCGTCTTCGCCCCCGACGGCCGGTTCTGCGCCTCGGCCGCCGAAGACCAGACGATTCGCCTCTGGAACCTCGACTGGGACGTCGAGATCCTTCCCCCCGCCCCCTACGACGAGGCCGCCCGGCCGTTCTTCGACCGGTTCCTCGCCCGCCGCGCCCCCCGCCCCGCCGCTCCGGGCGCCCCGCCTGGCGAGCCGGTCTGGGCTGACGACGAGATCCCGGTCTTCCTGCAGGAACTGGCCTGGCGCGGCTTCGCCCACCTCACCGCCCAGGGGGTCACCGACGCCCTCGCCCGCCTGAAGGCCGAGTTCGTCGAAGCCTCGAAACCGAAGGGTTTCTGGGGTTCCCTCTTCGGCTGACCCCGGCCCGCCCCTGGCTCCCCCGCCGTCAGGCGTCCCCGGACAACCGGCCCGGGAAGCTGTCGAACCACGCTTCGAGCGCCCCGTCGCGCGGGGCCCCGAGCCGCACGGCGGCCTTGTAGTGAGCGATGGCCGCCTCCACGGCCGTCAGCACGGCGATGGTCTCCCCGTCGATGGTCGGAGGCGCGGCCGGTACCGCCGGGGCCGCGGGGAACCCGCCAGGCGCCGGCATCTCGAGCGGCGGCAGGGTCGCGCCGGGGGCATCGGCCGGCGCCAGCAGGTCCTCCTCGGGACCGTCGTCGATGCCCATCTCGAGCCGGAACTCCCGGCCCTGCTCGATCATCTCGCGGTCGCCGGCCGTCTCATCGACGAGGGCGTAGACCTCAAGGGGGTTGGTCTGCCCCTTCACCGCCCGCTTGCCGAAGTACCGGGCGGGCAGGGCGCCCCCCAGCTTGCGATGCGTGCTTTCGGTGAGGAAGATCATGCCGGGGCGGGCCAGGGACTCCATGCGGGCGGCCACATTGACGGCGTCGCCAAACACGTCGTCGCCCTTGGTGAATACGGTGCCGGTATTGATGCCGATGCGGATCAGGATCTTCTCGGGGCTGGTGCGGTTGAAGGCGATCAGGCGGGCCTGCATGGCGGCCCCGCACCGGCAGGCGGCCACGGCGTCGTCGAATTTGACCATCAGGGCGTCGCCGATCTTCTTGATCAGCTTGCCGGCATGCTCGTTAAGAATGGGCAGAAGCATCTTGTCGTGGATGGCGAGCAGGGTCATGGTATCGAGCAACTGCTTCTGGGCGGCCTTCTTGGAATACCCCGCAATGTCGGTGAACATCACCGTCTTCTCGGAGGTGAACTTCTGCAGGATCTGCGCGTCGAACTTCTTCCCGGCCGTCTCGTCGGAGAACCGCTTGGCCAGAAGAGCCTCCAGGTTGGCGTCGGAGAATTTCTCCAGTTCCATCTTCTGCAGGCGCATCTTGCGGAAGAGATACTCACTGCTGGGAATGGCCTTTCCCTTGAACAGCATTTCGAGCTTGGCCAGTTCCTTGTCGAAGTCGCGGTCGAGCAGGTCCTCGCTCGACTTGATGGCGCTGATCGACTTCTCCCGGAGCATCTTGTCGAGCGCCAGACCGTCGGCCGGAAACACCTGCGGCAGGAGGAGAAAGTCGTGCGCCGTCTCGATGTCCAGCGAGACGGTGCCGCCAGCCTGGGTCGAGGTGACCTTCGTGATCTGGTCGTACGGCATGCCGTGCCAGGCGGCGCGCGACTCCTTGACCTGGTCGCGCAGGAACAGCACCAGCCGCCGGTTCGTCAGGATCACCAGCAGGTAGGTGGGCCGCTCGAGCATCTCCCACATGGCCAGCAGGGCCGGCGGGAACCGGCTCTTGTCATGCACGTGGTTGAGATTGACCAGGGTGGTCGCCACCGGGTGGTCGAGCGACCGCAGGCCTTCGCGGAACGGCTTCAGCGCTTCGAGATAAAAGCCCGGGCAGGCCCATTCGACCGTCTCCCCGTCCTCCAGGATCTGCGTGATCCTGGCCACGGTGTCTTCGCGAAGCGCGTTCAGCAGAGGCACCGTCTTGGGGAAGGGGCCGTCCCACTCGGCCGTCAGCTCGGCCTTCTTGGCTTTCGCCTGCAGGTTCTTCACCATCTCCTGCACCGCTCCCCCGCCCTGGTACTCAACGAGGTCGGGCCCGCCGCCTTTCATCTCGCCAAAGGCCGCCTCGATCTTCTTCTTCATCTCCTCGGGGGTCAGCCCCTTCAGGTCCACGAAGTAGGGCTCCCTGGCGAACAGCCCGGCGACCAGTTTCGCGGTCATGCGCACCTGCTGGTCGGCATCGAGCAGGCCGTGCAGGGCCAGCAGGAAGTCCTCCTTCCGGCGGGCCGGGGCCTCCTTGACGTGCATCAGCGCCGCGATGCGCTGGGACGGGGTCAACGCGTCGAAACTCGAAAACTTCATGCTCATGCCAGGCTCCCTCGGCTGGGAATGGACCGGCCGGCCCGCAGGCCGACCACCCTCATGGTATCACGGCCGCCTGCCCTGCCGGCATGACGTCACCGCTGGTGGGTTGGACGACGGCTTCCGTCAAGTCCTTAACCGGTTCGAAAGGCCCGGAAAAGCCCGCGGAACCCGGCCTCCCCTCGTCAGAGCGGCCGGGCCCCGCGAATCCGGAAGAACGGACTCCCGCTACAGCGTGGTGCGCTTCTTCAGCTTTTCCCACTCCTGGGCAATGCCCGCCTGGATCTCCTCGAGCAGGCCGTCGTTGCCCTTCTTCAGCAGGTGCTTGAACCGGCCCTGCTTCTCCAGCCACGGTTTGACCGGGGCCAGCGCGGCGCCGGGCGAGGGCTCGTTGATGATCCACCTGCCGTACTCGACCTCGTAGAGCGGCCAGAAGCCGGTGGCCACGGCCTCGCGGCACAGGTCCATGCCCTGCTCGGGCGGGAAGGCCCAGCCCAGGCGGCAGGGCGAGAAGACCAGCATGAACGACGGGCCGTCAACGGCCAGCGCCTTGCGCACCTTCCGCATCAGATCCTTGTGGTGGTGCGGGGAAGCGGTGGCCACGTAGGGGATGTTGTGCGCCGCCATGATCGCCGCCAGGTCCTTGCGGTTCTGCGGCTTGCCGGGCATCACTGCACCCACCGGGCAGGTCGTGGTGTGCGCCCCGCGCGGCGTGGCACCACTGCGCTGGATGCCCGTGTTCATGTACGCCCCGTTGTCGTAGCAGATGTACAGCATGCGGTGACCGCGTTCCATGGCCCCCGACAACGACTGCAGGCCGATGTCGTAGGTGCCGCCGTCGCCGCCGAAGGTGATGAACCGGATCTCCTTGTCGGCGGGGAGGCGGCCCCGCTTCTTCAGGGCACGGTAGGCGGTCTCGACCCCGCTGATCGTCGCCGCCGCGTTCTCGAACGCATTGTGGAT
>CAZKPI010000055.1:3032-6872 GCA_964554555.1 uncultured bacterium | reverse complement strand
AACGGCACGTTCCAGGCGGTGTACGGGAAGATGGTCGTCGTCACCTCGAGACAGCCGGTGGCCGCCCCGACCACGACCGGCGTCTCGGCGGCGGCCAGCAGAACCTGCCGGGCCATGATCGTCATGCCGCATCCGGCGCAGGCGCGATGGCCGCCGGTGAACCGGACCGGCGCGTTGGTGAGCGCTTTCAGGTCGATGGGGGTGGTCTTGATTTCCTTCTGTTCCATGGGTTCCGCTCCTCTCACTTCCGGACCCCGAGGTAGTCGGTGGCGGGAAGGTCCTTCTTCCCGGCGCCGGCCGCCTCGAGATCGAGATAGACCTGCCGCAGGTCGGCAGGGAAGATGTCGCGCCCGCCAATGCCGTAGGTGATGCCGTGCAGGCGCGGCCGGGCGGGCAGGTCATACAGGGCCGACCGGATCTCGTGGTACAGCGCCCCGCCCGTGCCCGAGAACGACTCGTAGCGGTCGAGGACCCCGATCACCTTCGCCTTCGCCAGCGCGTCGCGGATCTGGGCGGCCGGGAAGGGGCGGAACAGGCGGATGCGCAGAAGGCCGACCTTCTTCCCCTGCCCGCGCAGTTCGTCGATCACGTCCTTGGCGGTGCCGGCCGTCGAGCCGATCATCACCAGAACGGTCTCGGCGTCGTCGAGCCGGTAGGGCTCGAACAGGTCGTAGGAACGGCCGAACGCCGCGGCGAACTCCTTCCCCACCTTCTGCACCACGGCCGGCACCGCACGCAGGGCTTCGGCCTGCGTCATCTTGTGCTCGAAGCAGTAGTCCTGCAGGTCGAGGGCCCCGACAGTGCAGGGGTGGTCGGTGTCGAGGAGCCAGCGCACCGGCTGGAACGGCCCGATGAACTTCTGCACCGCCGCGTCGTCGGCCACCTTCACCCCTTCCATCGAGTGACTGATGATGAATCCATCGAACATGACCATCACCGGCAGACGCACCGCCGGGTCCTCGGCGACCCGCACCGCCTGGATCAGGGTGTCGTAGGCCTCCTGGGTGTTCTCGGCGTAGATCTGCACCCAGCCCGAGTCGCGCGCCCCCATGGTGTCGCTGTGGTCGCAGTGGATGTTGATCGGCGCCGACAGGGCGCGGTTGACGTCGCACATCACGATCGGACAGCGCAGGCTGGCGGCAACGTAGAGCACCTCCCACATCAGGGCCAGGCCGCACGAGCTGGTACCCGTCATGACCCGGGCCCCGGCCGCCGAGGCCCCGATGCAGGCCGACATCGCCGAGTGCTCCGACTCGACCAGGATCATCTCGGTGCGCACCTGCCCGTTGTTCACGTAGTCGGAAAAGATCTGCACGATCTCGGTCGCCGGCGTGATGGGATACGCCGCCACCACGTCGGGGTCGATCTGCTTCATCGCGTAGGCCGCCGCCTCGTTGCCCGTCAGGGCCTTGATCGTTTCACGGCTCATGCCTTTCCCTCCGGCTGGTTCTCGGGCTCCATCGTGATGGCGGGGCCCTTCTTGCCCTTGCCCGCGGCGTGGGCCTTGTTGACCGGGCACTCGTAGGCGCAGATGCCGCAACCCTTGCAGTGGTCGTAGTCGTAGCCGGTGACCTTGCCGTCTTTCGCCTTGACGGCGGCATCGGGGCAGAGGATCCAGCAGGTCAGGCAGTGCACGCAGGCGGCCGGGTGGAACACCGGCCGCATCGAGCGCCAGCCGCCCGTCAGATAGCGGTCGGCGGTGCCGCCCTCGGGAATGACGCCGCCCGGAGCCAGTTCCTGGTAGGTGGGAAGAGAGGGTTTCCCGCTCATGCCGTCTTGACCTCCTCGAACGACCGCCGCACCGCGGTCAGATTGCCTTCGATGACTTCGGGCTTGTGCTTGAACTTCACCGAGATCTTCGCCTTCACCTCGTCGAGCATCCGGTCGATGGCCAGCAGGCCGGTGGCCTTCACCATCGCCCCCAGCATGGGCATGTTGGGGATCGGCTTGCCGATGCAGTCGGTGGCGATGCCCATGGCATCGATGGTGCAGACTTTCCCTTCAAACTTCAGGTCCCGCCGGACCTCGGCGGGGCTCTTCGTCGTGTTGACCACGACGGTGCCGGCACGCGGGTCGAGCCCGGCGAGCACATCGACCACGCCGATCAGCGTCGGGTCGAGCACGACCACCACCTGGGGGTTGATCACCCCCGAGTGCAAACGGATCGGCCGGTCGCTGATGCGGTTGAAGGCGGCCACCGGCGCGCCCATGCGCTCAGGACCGTATTCGGGAAACGCCTGGATGTATTTTCCCTGCGCCAGAGCGGCATCGGCGAACAACAGCGCGATGGTCTTGGCGCCCTGTCCGCCCCGCCCGTGCCAACGGATCTCGATCATGACAACCTCCTGGTGGTGGAATGGACCCAAGATGCCGCCATCCTACCCCAACTTCCCGGCCGCCACCACCCCTGACCGATGGTTTTCACGATCGCCCGGTCCGTCCATCCCCACCGATCGGCCCACCGCCGGGCCGGCGGGCGCCTGACCCGCCGGCCAAAGTCCCTTCCCGTGCTTCACCAGATGCCGGGGGGGGACCCCGGCGGGTTTTCCGGGAGCATCCCGGCCGGGGGGGTCACCGGAGGGTGGTGATGATACTGGAGAAATCGTCGGTCCAGACGGAGGTGCCCGGCCGGCTCCGCAGGGGCCGCCAGGCCTCGGGCAACGACAGCCGGTCCAGGGTTGCGGGGTCCCGGGCCAGGATGACCCATTGGGAGCATTCCTTTCCCGCGGCGGCCTCCTCCGGCGTGAGCGACAACTGCTGGCTGGTGAGCGCGGCCAGACGGGCATCGGTGGCCAGGCTGGCCAGCACCGGCTCGAGATCGAAATGCCGGTTCGAGATGTGGAAGGCGAGCAGGCCCGGCGCCCGGAGCCTGCCGAGATAGATCTGCAGGGCTTCCCGCGTCAGGAGATGCACCGGAATGGCGTCGGAACTGTAGGCGTCCATGATCATGAAGTCGAACCGGCCTTCCGGAGCCCTCTGCAGGGAAATCCGGGCGTCCCCGGCCTTGATCGCGGCCTGCGGGGCCCCGTCCCGCAGATAGGTGAAAAACCGCTCGTCCCGCGCCACCTTCATGACGACCGGGTCGATCTCGTAGAAGGTCCAGTCCTGGCCGGGAGCCGCATAACAGGCCAGGGATCCGGCCCCCAGGCCGACCACCGCCACCGAGCGAACCCCGCCAGCCCTTGGCAGGGCGGAGAAGACCTGGCCGATCGGCCCGGTGGGGTGGTAGTAGGCCAGGGGTACCATCCGCCTCGCCGGATCGAGCTTCTGCGCCCCGTGGACGGTGGTCCCATGGAAGAGGGTGTTCTGCTGACGGCCGGGATCGAACAACACCCGGGTCACGCCGAAGAAACTGCGCTCGGCGAACACCTGCGTTCCTTGCTGACCCGGCTGGACGCTTCCTGACCAGCCGGCCGCCAGCAGAAAGGCCGCCACTCCCAGCCCGAACCGGATGGGATGCCGTGAAACCGAGAAGCAGAGCAGGGCCGGAAGGGCATAGGCCGCCAGGATGCCGGCAGGGGTTCCGACCTGACCCACCCGGCCGGCCGCCACCGTGCCGAGGATCACGAGCAGGCCGACGGTGAGGGGAGCGGGGAGAGCCGACCGCCAGGACAGCGGTTCCGGACCAGGGCGATCCCTCCCCGGCAGGAGGAAGCAGGCGAGCACCAAGGTGATCGGATACTCGGTCACCTGGTTGAACACCACGGGGGCGAGCAGGGCATTGAAGATCCCCCCGATGACCCCGCCCGCCGAGGTCCACAGATAGAACTCGGTCAGACCGTGCGGCGGGGGCCGGTCACCGGCCAGTTCTCCGTGGGCGGCCATCCCCACCAGGAACAG
>CAZKPI010000055.1:0-2989 GCA_964554555.1 uncultured bacterium | reverse complement strand
GCAGGAGCGGGCCATTCACGCCGGCGGCCATGGTGATCGCCAGCGGGAGCAGGAGGATGGGCACCGCGCGGATCACCAGCCAATGGGGAACGAGGGGCCGTCTGGAAAAGGCCAGAATGAAGGTCAGCAGATAGATCCCCAGCGGGATGACCCAGAGGAGCGGTATGGCCGCCAGCTCGGTGGACAGGAAGGTGGTGACGCTCACCATCAGGCTTGAGGGGACCGCCGCCAAAGCCACCCAACGCAGGCGGCGCGCGGGCGTGAACGGAGGCGGCGCCTCCTCCTCCTGTTCGGCCGCGTTCGGGGCCGGGACGGCCAAACGCCAGACGATCACCCCGCACCCCAGCAGGAGAACCAGCAAGGCCGCGAACCCCACGGTCCACCCTTGCGCCTGCTGTCCGAGGGAAGTCAGGGGTTCGATGAGGAACGGGTAGGCCAGGAGCGCCAGCATGCTTCCCAGGTTGCTGGCCGCGTACAGGAAATACGGGTCGGCGGCGTCCCGGTGCCCGGTCCGGGAAAACCAGGCTTGGACCAGGGGGCTGGTGGTGGACACGACGAAGAAGGGAAGCCCCACCGCCCACACCAGGAGCGCCAACAGCCAGGGCGTCGGGTTGCCCTCGGCAGGCGGTGACCAGCTTGGGGGAACCCTGATCGGCAGGGCCAGGAGCGGGAGGAAGGCCACGCCCAGATGGACCGCGACCTGGCGGGAAACGGACAGCCGCGAGGTCAGAAGGTGGGCATACCCGTATCCCAGCAGGAGGACGGCCTGGTAGAAGACCAGGGCCGTGTTCCACACCCCCGGCGACCCCCCGAGCAGGGGCAGGATCATCCGGGCGAACATGGGCTGGACCACAAACAGCAGGCCCGCGCTGACGAATATGGTCAGCCCGAACCAGGCCGTCACGAAAAAAGGCGCCACCGGTGAGCCTCTCCCCTCTTCTGGGTTGGGTTCCCGAGCCCTGAGGGTCGGTCTTTTCGGGATTCTCCCTCAGCGGCCCGTGCCCGGCGCGACCTGCTTCACCAGGTCAGGGAAAAGACCACGACGGGGTTGTTCCGGCAAAAACGACGCACCGAACTGCATGGTGAGCACCAACCCCACCGCCAGCCCCAGGATCTGGCTCCCGCCCGCCACCACCAGCGCCTTCCCCATCGGCAGGTCTTCGGCGCTCGCCCCGGGGATCCCCTTCCGCCACAGGAACCGTCGGAAGAACTGGGCCTTCAGGAACACGAGGACCGGCAGGGCGACCACCACGAAGAGGACCAGCGGTTCGGGGATCACGACACTCACCGGAAAGGCCAGCGGGAGCCCCAGGAAATACCCCCCGATATCGACCAGCAGGAGGCCGAAGAGCACCCTCGGCAGAAGGCCCAGGCCCGCCCCCGGACCGGCCTCGCTCGCCAGCACCAAGCACACGGACTCCACGACAATGGACAGGACCATGGCCGGAACCAGGGCCTCTTCCAGCGAGACGGCGGCTCCCGCGACCACCGGGATGGCCGCCCACACGGCGGCGAGCCTCATCCGTCGCCCGGCCAGGGCGGCGGCCCGAACCGACGGTCGAGGCCCAGCGTTCATCGAGGTGACCATACCATGTCCGGCCCGTCGAGGTAAAGGGCGAGACACGGCCAGTCGGCGAACGCATCGACCGGAGTCGGCACCACCCCCGCCCCCTGCCTGTACCGCCCTCCCTCATTCCGCCCCCCTTGGAGGCGGGGTTCCTCGGCTCGGTCCGCCGGCCCGGTGCCGCGTCCGCCGCATTGCCTTGCCGGAATTCTCCCCTCCATGCTACCCTCAGCCTGAGAGAGACCGCAACCCCACATCCCCGCGTCCGGGGCTTCCCAGCGCCTCGATCCCGTCTGCAAGATGGGCCCGGCCGCCGTGGTCACCCAGGGCCCCGTCGACCCGGGCCGTCTTCCCAACGGCTGGCCGGCCCTTCTGGCCAGCTGATCACCACGTTCGCCTCGTGGAAACTCCCAGAATGGCCGTGGCGAAGGCACCTGACCGGGAGACCGCCCGCCGATCGAAGACCACCCGCGGGCCGGCCGGGCCCACCGAGGGTTCGCCCCAGCGTTTTCCGGTCAGGGCCCTCCTCTCCGCCCTTGGTGGATCCTGTCCAGGACCTGGTCTTCCCCAGCTCTCTACCGGAGGTTCCGAATGAAAGGAAAATACGAGTGCTTCTTCTGCGGAGGCACGATCAGTCTCGACGTTTGGCAGGGCCGGCCGTATTCCGGGGTACACGCCCGGACCGAATGCCAGCTTTGCCAGCGGCCCGTCTGCGAGAAGTGCTCGAAAGGGTTTCTCCTCGAAATCGAGCCGGAGGAGCACAGCGAGGTGTTCAAGATCTGTCGCGAATGTGCTCCCGGAGCCGCCTGGCTGAACACGGCGGAAAAGGTCATGCAGGCCTCACCCCGCAACGGGTTCTGCTACGCCTGCGAAACCCGCAGTCCCGCCCTCATCGCGATCGGCCGCGACACCGGGCCCCGGGCTTTCCGCCCGGGAGAGCCGCGGATCGGCCGGATCCGCTATTGCGACCTTTGCGAGGTGCGGCTCTGTCCCAGGTGCGTCCGCCCTTTCCAGATCAACGGGGTCCTCTGTCCGGCCTGTTTTGACCAGGAAAAACAAGCCCGGGAAGCCCCCCGCCCGGTCTGGACCTGCCCCTTCTGCGCCCGCTCCTGGCAGGAGGTCCCCCCGGAACGTTTCACCTGCCCGGTGTGCCGGGGCCAATACTGCCTGGCGTGCCGGGTCGAACGCCGCCTGCACGGGAAGATCACCATGGTCTGCCTCCCCTGCACCTCCCGCACCGAGCCGCGGTAGAACGCCCCCTCGGCGCCGCCCTCATCGTCCACGAATGCTGGCGGGCGGACGGTAGGCACCGACGACCAGGCTTTCCCTGGCCGCGTTCCCGGCCAGCCAGTCATCCGGAATCCCCGGTGGTGTGCCGCGGCAGGCGCGCGGCTGTCGCCCTGGTTACTGGAACAATTCCCACCA
>CAZKPI010000054.1:0-14780 GCA_964554555.1 uncultured bacterium | reverse complement strand
CAACGAGCCGATCAAGGTCGACGTGCGCATCATTGCCGCCACCCACCGCGACCTGCGCGAGCTGATCGACAGAAAGGAGTTCCGCGAGGACCTCTTCTACCGCATCAACGTGGTCAACGTCACCATCCCCCCCCTCCGGGACCGGGTCGACGACATCCCCCTCCTCGTCGAGCATTTCGTCAAGGTCGCCTCCCAGAAGCTCGGGCGCCCCCTCGACGGGGTCTCCCCCCGCGCCATGACCGCCCTCAAGAACTTCAAGTGGCCCGGCAACGTCCGCCAACTGCAGAACATCCTGGAAGGCGCCGCCGTCTTCGCCAAGGGCAACCTGATCGACCTTGCCAACCTTCCCGAGGAGATCCAGCTGGGGTTCGCCCCCGCCAGCACCACCGCCGGCCTCGACTGGATCGCGGAGGAGATCGAAAAGGGAAAGTCCCTCGATGCCGTGGTCGGGATGATCGAGAAGGAGATGATCATGCGCACCCTGGCGGCCACCGAGGGCAACCAGTCGCAGGCCGCCACCCGCCTGGGCATCAAGCGCGGCACCCTGCAGTACAAGATGAAACTCTACGGGATCGGCTGACCGGCAGTCCTATTTGGCTGAATAGTACAAGACCCAGCATTTGTACCCGGCCACCGCCGGGGTGATACTGCGGGTGATCTCCAGGTCGCCGCCGTTGCCCCCCAGGTATTCCAGCACGTCGGCACCGAACCCCTTCATGGTGAAGGTCTGCTCCAGAACGGGGTTCTCGTCGAACGTCAGGTGATGCAGGCCCCGCACCCCCGAGAAGGTCGTGCGCAGGTCGATCTGGGGGAAGACATAGGAGGTGGGCTTGTGGCCGGGAAGGGTCTCGGGGATCGGCAGGTTGTCGAGGAACATCGCCAGGCCGAAGTCGTGGAAGAAGGGTTCCAGCGCCCCTCCCGTCGACGGCACCGCCAGCGGCAGGACGTTTGTCTGGACATCGTTCAATCCCGATTCCCCCTGGTTCTTTTCCAGGTTCCGGATGGCGGTGTAGCCGCCGCACCGTTCGAACAGGTACTCGATGAACAGGTAGGACATGCCGTAGTTTTCGAGCCCGGCGTCGTCAGGCCAGTGGTTGAGCGAGACCGTGTGGGGGGTGCCCAGATAGGTCGAGACGTAGCTGACCGGCGTCGGCATGCCCTGCGTGAACCCATACCCCGCCGCCTGCTGGGCCCAGACCGACAGGCCCTCGTTGATCCAGTCGACGGCGGCCGTCCCTTTCTGGTTGTAGTGCATCATGTGCTGTAGTTCGTGCGCCATGATGCCCGAGAAATCGTCGAAGCTGTTCTTGTAGCATTGGTCCCACAGGTAGAGGATTTCGGTGCCCGCGGAATGGGTTTGGGCCGGCACCTTGTCGCGGGGGTTGAAGTAGCCCAGGACGTTCAGGCCGCTCGTGGAACCCCGGTTGATCTGGGGCGTCACCAGCAGAAGGAGGCGCGGCTGGGCGTCGATGTTCCCCTCGGCCGGCACCGACACGCCGTCCCAGCAGGCGGTGGCCAGGGTGGCGTAGATGCCGTCGAACCGGGCCGCGATCTTCTCGGCATCGGAGGCGGTGACCACTGTGTCGGTGGCCGTATCGAGGTAGACCAGGCAGTAGGTGCCGGTGGCGGCCAGGGTCGCCGTGGCCAGGTCGTCCGTGGCGGGGTCGCCGGGACTGCCCGACACGAAATCGACCAGCCAGAAGGTGGCCGAAGCGGGGGCCGGGTTGGCGATCGCGGGCCGGATGGCACCCGCCCCCAGGGCTGGTCTGACCGGCCGGCCGGCCGGCGGGGGGAACAGCCGGCGCAGGAGCGGCCCCACATCGCGGCAGGCGGGGGCGGTTCCGCCCCCCTCGACCACGGAAGCCCGGGCCAGCATTCGTGCGGAAGAGAGAGGGGGAACGGGGGTGCGGTTGTCGCCGAGTACTGAGGTCAGGATATAGCTGTAGGTGTCGCCCAGATCGAGCGAGGCATCCCCCGAGGTCACACTGATCAGGGCCAGCCGGTCGGTGGCGGGAAGGGAGGGCAGGTGGAGGGTGCCGTCCTTCGATACCGTCGAGAACTCATACAGGCCATAGGCGGAGAGCGTCGTCCAGGCTGGATTGTAGGCGGTCCAGACGATGGCCTTCTCGGTCTGGAACCCGTTCACCGAGACCCTGACCTCGACCGCGTCCCCTGCGGGTACCACGTCGGTGCCGGGGGCCTTGAAGGTGAGCTGGGTATCCGACAGGCTCAGGATCTCGTTCCCCTGGATCGTCTTCCTTCCCCCCAGGAGGACCTTGACCGCCGACTTGTCGGTGGTGAAGTTGCGCCCGTAGAGGGTGATGGTGACGTCGGGAATCGACCGTTTCGGGGCCATATGGACCAGTTCGGGAAGGATGGTCACCACCGCAGTTGACAGCCCGTCGAGCTGGAACTCGTTTGTCTCGAGCCTGATCTGGAGGGTTCCGGTCGTTGCCCCGGCGGGAAGGATGATGGTCATCTGGCGGGCCGAACTGACGGTCACCACCTGGCAGGCCTTGCCGTTCAGGCTGACCTTGTTGAACGCCGTGACCAGGTTGAAGTTGCGGCCCCGCAGGGTCAGGGTGGCCCCTGGCTTGGCGCTGGGCGGGAGGGCCTCCAACAGGACCGGCCGGGCGGTGAAGGTCAGCGGCTGTGCCTCATGAGACATCTGCCCGGCGATGATGACCCGGACAGGGCCGGTCTCGACTTCGGCCGGCAGTTGGACGACGATCCGCCCGTCCAGCTTCGAGTTCCAGTCGAGGATCCGGGCGTCCTTGTCGGCCACGGTGACCCGGCCGGGGGTACTGCCGAAGCCGGTGCCGATGACGGTCATCGTCTCGCCGTCCGTGCCGAAGGCGGGGGAGATCGCCAGTACCTCGAAATCGGCGGCGGCGGTGGCCGTGCCGGTGGTCAGGGCAAAGTCGATCCCTTCGGTGATGATGCCGGGGCGGACGCGGACCCCGTTGCGGACCTGCGGCTGGAGGCCGGCGGCCCGGGCGACCAGCCGATAGTCCCCGGCCGGAAGCGGGCCCAGAAGGTAGGTGCCCGCGCTCGCGGTCACCGCCTGCCGGGTGGCAGTCTCGATGTAGGCCTGGGCCACCGGGGTACCCGAGGCGGTCACCTTGCCGGTGATCGATCCCCAGTCGAGACTGACCTCGGTGCCTGTCTCGTTGCCAGTGCTCGACGACGGGTTCACCCCTCCACACCCGCACAGAAACGGGAGCAGAAGGGAAAAAACGTACAGAACAAAAAACCCGCCCCTGGCGGTGGGGGGATGTCGTGACACGGGGATCCTTTGGCGTGCCCGCCTGAACTGGAAGTTTGTGAGGTTTTCCGCAGAAATTGTGCCAGAGGGTGGCGGGCCTGTCAAGTTTGACCCCGATCATGCCGAAAAGAAGGTGAGGAAACTGTCGTTTCGTGTCCAGGCGTTTTGCAAAGATAGGAGACTGCCGTATGAGGCAACAAAGCACGCGGACCCTCCCTCCCGGGACCTTCCTGTTGAAGGTCGGTTTGGTGGCGTTCATCCTGGCCATGGCCGGCGCCGGCTCCCTGCACGCGGCCATCACCGCCTGCTCGATGACGGTCACCACCGATCCGGCCGCCCAGAGCGGGAAGAAGTTCAACGAAGGGGTCAAGGTCACCCTGACCGCCAACTGGACCGGTGACACCCCCCCCTTCGCGGCCACCTTCAACAAGACGGGCGGCGCGTCGCTGGGCACCGTCAACACCAACGGGAACACCGCCAGCCTCCTGGTCACCGGCGCCACCCTTGGCGGCGGTGACGGCCAGGCCTTCGGCGTGTCGGTCCTCGAAACTGCCGTGGTCACTTCCACCCCGCCTGGAACCGCCAACGGCGACAAGAGCGTCGATATCGACGTCACCGCCCCCACCGTCTCGGTGGTCCTCGATTCCGCCACCGGCATCTTCTCCAACAACGCCCCCAACAACGTGGTCCGGTTCCGGGTCTCCAGCTCCAAGACCTTCGGTGCGGCCCCCACCGTTACGGTGGAGCCCAACCCGGGCACTTCCCCCGCGGTCGACGGCACCCCCTCCGCCACCGAATACCGGTATACGATGACCCTGACCAGCGCCCCCGCCGGCAACTTCACCATCAAGGCGATCGGGGTTGATGACACCATTCCCGAATCCGGCCGCAAGCCCAGCACCGGCCAGGCCAATTTCACCGTGAAGGTCGACGGGCCTGGTGCCCCCACCATCGCCAGCGCCTCTCCCGGCGTCAATTCGAAGAACACCAACGTCACCTTCACCGGCAAGATCTCCACCGGCATCACTTCCCTGAACATCTATGAATCGGGCAGTACCACCCCCGCCGCCAATGCCACCATCAACGGGGAGAACTGGAGCGCCACCGTTCCCAACATCCCCGAAGGCCGGCACAGCTACTACGCTCGCGGGACCGACAACCTCGGCAACCAGTCGGCCGCCTCGAGTGAGTTCACCGTCAACATCGACCTCACCGCCCCCCAGATCGCCGTCCTGACCCAGCCCAAATCACCCACCAACGCCACCAAGATCAACATCTCTGGGACCGGGGCCCTCGATCCTGAGGTCGCCGGCGTGAAATCCCTCCCGGTCACCGTACAGCTCTTCACCAGTTCCACCACTTCCAAGGCCCCCATTCAAACGGTGGCCGCCAACACCGACGGCACGTTCACCTTCGTCGACGTTCCCCTGGTGGCCGGAGCGAAGAACGTCTTCTACGTCCAGACCTTCGATGCCGCCGCCCCCGGGGGCAACTCCTCGGCCTACTCGACCAACATCGAAGTCCGGCAGGACAACCTCCCCGTCGGTCCTGCCGCCTTCCAGCTGGCCCGGGGCGCCAGCCTGGCCAGCACCCCTCTCCCGATCACCCCGCCCCCCTACATCGGGGTCGGCGACTTCCAGGTCCAGATCGACTTCAACGAGGACATGAACACCGCGGTGAAACCGAGCCTCGGCCTGAAGCCCGCCAACGGCTCGGAGATCGTCAGCACCAACGGCGTCTGGACCGCCTCCCGCACCTACGTCGCCAACATCGCCATCCCGACCGGCCAGTCCAGCACCTGGGACGGCGTCGCCGCTCTGCGCCTGTTCGGCGCCCAGGACGAGGCCGGCAACCCGATGACGGAGCAGACCCTGCCCAACGCCTTCTCGGTCGACACCGCCCCGCCGACGACCACGATGGAGAGCATGGACACGCTCTACATCTCCAGCAACACCACCACCATCTACCTGAAGGGAACCGCCCAGGACACCCTGTCGGGGGTCGGCTGGGTGGAGATCGCCTATCAGAACTTCGCCGGTGGGGCCATCACCACCACCACCGTGCCCATCTTCAACGGGCAGACGGCGGCCATCAACTACCCCTGGGACACCACCACCCTCGCCGCCGGCCGGTACAAGCTGTGGGTCTACGCGGCCGACCAGGCCAAGCCCACCCCGAACATCGAGGCCCGCACCAACTACCGCATCGTCATCGTCGACAAGGACCAGCCCGCCGTCGACCGGGTCAGTTTCGACGACGAGGTCACCGACATCAACGAGGGCAACATCATTCCCGTCGTCGCCAGCGACATCACCAAGCTGACCGCCGTCATTCGCGACGGCAGTGACACCGGCATCAACTTCAACGTCCCGCCCTTCGTCTTCTCCCTGCTCCACGTCCCGACCAATACCACCATCGCCGGCAACTACACCAACAACGGCAGTACCACCATCACCTTCACCTTCCCCAAGCTCACCCTGAACGGCACCTATACCGTGACGGTCAACCCGATCGACAAGGCGGGCAACACCGCCATTGCCCCTGCCACCCGGACTTTCGTCTACGACAACACCCCGCCCTCCGACCTTCGCTACGATCCCCCGTCCGGGGCCATTGTCGAGAATCACCACCCCCCCATCCTGGCCGACCAGGTCTGGGTCTTCAACCCCTCCGAACCCAATTTCGGTCTGACCACCTCCACCATGGAGGTGACCTACAACGGCAACATCGTCGGCAATCAGATGCCCGGCGCCTCGACCACCGCCCTCATCTGGGACCTCTATGGGGCCAACCCCCATCCCACCGACCAGAGCGGGGACGGCCGGTATGACATCACCGTGACTCCCCGGGATGCCTACGGCAACACCGGCGTCGCCACCCGCTCCCACTTCTTCCTCGACACCCAGGGGCCGGTGGTGGTCGAACGGTATCCCGCCCAGGAATGGTTCGGTCTGGCGGTGACCAGCATGTCAATGCGGCTGTCCGACGCCCCCGCCGACATCGCCCGCCTGACCGGAGCGGCCAGCCCTGGCGATGCCAACTGGCGCACCGGCCCCGGGTCGGGGCTCAACCTTGCCACCTCGACCTTCCGGCTGACCACCCCCGCCGCCCAGGTCGGCACCGGCACCGTCAGCGGCACTGACACCCTCGCGATTCCCGTCCTGAACATCCCCACCACCGCCGACGGTGTGGCCACGCTGACGGCCCAGGTGACCGCCGCCGACGCGGTAACCATGGCCCAGCCCAACTTCCGTGATCAGAACGCCACCTACTACTACGACTTCTACCGGCCTGAGTTCACCTTCACCAAGCCCTACGAGGGCCGCAAATACTGCAAAAAGACCCTGGCCATCACCGGCGGGGTGAGCGACCGCGGCACCGCCGGCAACCTTCTGGTGGCCAGCGCGGCGGCCCGCGCCGGCAGTGGCCCCTGGGCCCAGGTCAACTGCAACCCCGCCCTCCCGGCGAAGGCCGCCTCCTATACCGGCACCATCGACATCTCCGGCCAATCTGACGGGAACCTGACCCTCTACGGCACCTGCATCGACCGGGCCGGCAACCAGTCCAGCGACAGTCCGACCGGGGCCGCCAACCTGACTGTCCGCACCATCGTCATCGACCGGACCCCGCCTGTCCCCCCAACCCTGATCCTGCCCCTCAACGATTCGGTCTCCAGCAGTCGGGGGTTCCGGTTCAAATGGAGCAGTGTCACCGATGGCGACCATTATCTGATCCAGGTTGCCGACGACCCCAGCTTCAACAACGTCCTGAACCACGCCACCAATGCCTCCTACACCGAAAAGGGCCAGGTCACCGCGATGACCGAGGCGGCCTTCAGCGTGCCCAAGGACGGCACCTACTACTGGCGCGTGGCCGCCATCGAGACCTGCGAGGACGGCTACAACATCAGCGCCTTCTCGACCACCTGGCGGTTCACGGCCGACACGGTCAAGCCCAAGGTTCTCGAGGTCCAGCCCACACCCTCCACGGGCAACAAGATCACCACCGGAGCGGTGACCTTCACCATCCGGTTCAGCGAGAAGATGGATGTCACCGTGCCGATCACCGTTGCCCTGACCTCGGCCGGCGGCCAGCTGATGCTCGTCGAGCAGACCTCCTTCAAGGCGGACACCTGGACCGGCACCACCGTCATCCCCAAGGACAACAGCGCCCTGTATGACGGGAATGCCGTCATCTCGATCACCAGCGGCAAGGATCTCGCCGGCAACCAGATGGAGACCGACTCGACCCACCTGGTGGTCATCAACACCGGCCCGGCCTTCGAGGTGAAGCTGTTCTCGAACCCCGCCCACGAATATGAGCTGGTCATCGTCTCCCGCTCCACCGAGGCCCTGCAGGCCCCTCCGACCTGCACGGTCAGCCAGGGCGGCGTGAAGGTGCCGGTGACCATGAACTTCCTGAAGGAGAAATACTACGCGGGTTCCTACCGCATCAACGCCGAATCGCCCGGGAAGGCCTACATCGACGTGAGCGGCACCGACCTGCACGGCATGGTCGGCCGGGCCTCGGTCGAGTTCACCGTCACCGACCTGACCCCCGCCACGAAGATTGCCCTGACGACCTCCGACAACAAGGCCACCCTGACCATCCTGGCCAACACCGTGGCTTCCAGTTCACTGCTCTACATCCTGCCCCGCCAGGCGGCGGAACCGGCCTCCAGCCCCGCCACCCTCGCCAAGGTTCTGGGCAACAAGGTGGTCGGACAGGAACGGGCCTACGGCAGTACTGATCTGGTCGAGATCCTGCCTCTCGAAGAGATTGGCCCCGCCTCGGTTCGGCTGACCCGCCGGATCTGGTATTCGACCGTCGTCGGCGGCCTGAAACTGCCGGTGCCGGCCGACAAGGTGCACGTCTACCGCCAGTCGGGAAAGGGCTGGGTCTTCTGCGGCGGCTCCCTGAAGGACGGCAAGATCACCGCCCAGCTCGGCGGTCTCGGCAGGCTCGCCCTGATGGCCGACGTGACCCCCCCCCGCCTGTCCCGGTTCAGCCCTGGCGATCTCGACCAGCTGGAAGACCCCCGGCCCGTCTTCGAGGGCACTTTCGCCGACCCCGGTTCCGGCCTCGCCAGCTCGGCTGTGACTCTCACCATCGACGGGGTGGTTCAGCCCGGCATCTTCCTCGATGACCAGGGGTCCTTCTCCTGGCAGCCGAAACAGCCGCTGGCCAAGGGGCGGCACCTGGTGACCGTGTCGGTGAGCGACCGGGCGGGCAACCAGCTGACCAAGAACTTCGCGGTGACCGCCCCCGGCCCCTTCGGGATCGACCAACTGCAGGCCTATCCCAACCCGGTCAACGGCAACGCGGCCTTCATCGCCTACAACCTCGGTCAGCGGGCCGACGAGATCCGCCTCCGGATCTACGACACCGCCGGCCACAAGGTGGCCGAGTTCGATACCGGCGACTTCACCGCCCTGACCTCGGGCAAGATCCGGTGGGATCTGTGCAATGACGACGGCGACCGGGTTGCCAACGGAGTCTACATCTACAAGTTCGAGGCCACCCGGGGTGGTCAGACCTTCAAGGGCCGCGGCAAGCTCGCGGTGATGAGGTAAGTCATGGAAAGGAGAGCCGAGATGCGCAGACGGTTCCTGATCGGTATCCTGATCGCGCTTCCTTTCACGGTCCTGGTCACCGGCTGTGGTGGCGGGGTCAACGGCGAGGGGACCAACACCTACCCCCAGACCGGCGGCGTCACCATCGTCCGGGCTGACAGCTTCAACGACCAGGGCTGGGAGATGTTCGCCAACGGCAACTACGACAGCGCCATCGCCCAGTTCCAGAAGGTCCTGTCCGACAGTCCCACCGCCGAGGAAGAGGCCGAGGCCAACAACGGCCTGGGCTGGGCCAAGTCGCGCCTGGGGATGCTGACCGATGGCATGCCCTGGTTCGAGAAGGCCAAGCACCTCTCCGACGACGCCAAGGTGGGCCTGGCTTCCGCCTACGTGCAGAAAGGGTCCAAGGCCGACCTGGAGACCGCCGTGTCCATCCTCCTGACCGACCTGGGGAAGGGGAACTCCCACTTCCACTACACCCCGCGGCGGCCCACCGGCGTGACCGACGCCGAGGTCCACGCCCTGCTCTCCTACTGTTACGCCGCCCTCGGCAACGTCGACGAGGCCACCGACCAGATGGATTATGCCAAGGAACTCAATCCCGGCTGGGCCAGCTCCACCATCGACCAGCTCGACAAGATGGTCGAGTTCCTGCAACGCTGATCCCGACCGGCGGCCCAATCGCCGCCGCCCGCTCACGCCGGGGCAGGGGGGAAACGCCTCCCTGCCCCTTTTCCGTTTCCCCCATTCTTCTGCCGGCCCGACCTCATGGCGGCGAGGGATCCTGCCGATGGATGAAAGACAGAGATTCGACGCCCGAGGTGGCAAACCATGTTCCCATCCGATCGCCGTGTTGGCCTGCTGTTGATTGTCGTGGCCGGGCTCCTTGCCGTGACCGGCTGTCTCAAGACCGACAGTGCGGTGACCGGCAACGTCACCGGCAAGGTCTTCGATGCCAACGGTCACGTTCTGCGGGGCGCGCGGGTCGAGCTCTACGGGGGCGACCATGCCACCACCACCGACGAACTCGGCCGCTTCGGGATCTACGGCATCGCGCCGGGCCAGCGCAAGCTGGTGGCCACCTACGAGGGGCGGTCGGTCGTTCGGATCGTCGAGATCCCCCGCGGCGGCACCCTGGAAAACGCCGATCTCACCTTCGACGCGGTGGACGGGCTTCCCCCCATCATCACCGACGTCACCGTGACCAATCTCAAAGAGAACTCCGCCAGCATCACCTGGATGACCTCCGAACCGGCCGACTCGATCGTCGACTATGCCACCGGGCCGATCGGCCTGGGCTCCTACACCTTCCAGGCCACCGACTCCGCCCAGGTCACCAGCCACTCTGTCAGCCTGACCGGCCTGCGGCCCAACACCACCTACCATTTCCGGGTGCGCAGTCGCGACTTCGCCGGCAACGAAGGCGTCTCCTCCGAATACCAGTTCAACACGCTGGCCGGGGATGCCCCCGCTGTCGTTGCCAATCTCGCCATCGCCGCCCCGACCGAGATGGAGCGGGTCGTGCTGTCCTGGACCTCCAACACCGAGGCCGACCTGGCCGGCTACAACCTCTACCGCTCAGAGAGCAGGAACGGCCCGTTCGCCCGCGTCAACGCCGACCCCATCCCATCCACCGCCGACTCGACCACCTATCGGGACGAGGGGCTGAAGATCGGGGTGAAATACTACTATTACGTCCGGGCCGTCGACACCGCGGGGAACGAGAGCCTCCAGTCGACCACCCTGTCGGTCGTGACGCCCGGTTCCCTGCCCGAAAATCGCACCTGGCTCGCGGCCGAAAGCCCCTACATCCTGCAGGGCGACCTTCGCGTGCGCGGCGGCGTGGTGCTGACCATCCAGCCGGGGGTGGAGGTCAGGTGCACCCAGAGCGACAGCCTGCCCGACCCCAACGGGGCCAGCATGACCGACATCCTCGTCCAGGGCGGGCTGATGGCGGTGGGCACCGTCGACCGCCGCATCGTCTTCACCTCGGCCGAGTCGTTTCCCACCAAGGGGAACTGGGGCGGCCTGAAGTTCCTTTCCACCATCGAACCCGAGAACCAGATCAAGTTCGTCACCCTGATGTTCGCTGACACCGGACTGCGCAGTGAGGGCTCGACCCCCGCCATTGAGAACTGCGAGTTCGGGCTCTGCGGGATCGGGCTCGACATCGGCCTCTCCACGGCGCTGAACGTCCGCTACAACACCATCCGCGACTGCGACATCGGCCTGGTCTCCGCCAACTCCAACATCCGCAACAACCTGTTCATCAAGAACCAGGTCGGGGCCGGCCTGCTCGGCGCCGACCGCTTCGAGAACAACACCATCGACTGCCTGACCGGGGTCGAGGTGGCCTTCGGCGAGCCGGTCATCAAGAACAACATCATCGCCTTCACCGGCGGCCGGGCCTTGTACGGCATCAATCAGACCCAGACCACCGCCACCCCGACCATCCTGTACAACGACATCTGGAACTACACCTTCCCGACCAACGGGCTGACCGTCGCCACGGGGCCGGGAAACATTGCCTCCGACCCGCTCTTCATCGGGGGATACCCCTACGACTACCACCTGCAGACGGTGGCGGGCGGGTATGCCTCTGACTCCCCGTGTCTGACGGCGGGCGAGACCGCCACCCAGATGGGACGCTACGGCCCCTGATCGTGGCCCGGTGCGGGGACGATCGTGGTCATGCTCATCCTCCCTGATGGTCCTGGGGCTGGCGCGGCCATGCCTCGACCGGTCGGTTCCCTCCACCCAGGCCTTTGGGCCGCCGGTTTTTCCGACAACGGCCTGCTCCAGGGCTAACGGGCCGTGAAGCGGAGCTTCCGCGCGGGGAACGCCTCAGCGGTACCCGCGCCAGAAGAAAGGGTCCAGGGCCATGGCCCGTGGTGGGGTGGAAGGGGCAACGCCCCTTCGGCCAGCCTTCATGCGGTCCAATGGTTTCCGATGAACCGCCGCCGGGCGTCAGCCGGCGATCGTTGACCAGGAAGGTGCCGGGTTGGCATTCCTGCCGCGCCAGCAGGTGCTGGCCCTCGCTTGCCCTGCTCTCCCGCGGGATGTGGCGGGGGCCGCCCAACAGGCTGGAACTCGTTTACCAGCCGGCCTGGTCTTCGCCCTTGCCGTCGATCAACACGTCGAAGCGGCCGCGGTCCGGGGTGTCCCCCAGGATCACCAGGTCGACCCGGCGGCTCAGGCGCCGGCGTTCCTCGGGATCGGGGTGGTAGGAGCGGACCGGCTTGTTGGCGGCAAAGGCCGCCATCGACAGACGCTTCTCCTCGACGAACCCTTTCTTCACCAGATATTCCAGGACGGCCATGGCCCGGCGGGTCGACAGCGACCAGTTGGGGGAGGGCTGGCCCGGGGCCGACTGCTCGTCGGTGTGCCCCTCGATGACGATGGAGTTGGGGATCTCCGCCAGGATCAGGCCGAGATCGTCGAGGACGGCGAGGGCCGAGGGCTTCAGGGTGGCCGACTCGAGATCGAACAGGATGCCTGACAGCAGGCTGATCACCAGGCCCCGGTGTTCCATGACCAGCTTGATGTCGCGCTGGCGTCCCTGCCGGCGGATCTGGCGGCCAAGGGCCTTCGGGTCGATCCTGATGCGGCTGGTGAAGCTGGGGGACCCCATGAACCCGGAGGCTCCTGGCGTGGCGGCGGAACTGAAGGCCGACCCGCCGCCCCCTCCGGCCAGATTGCCGGCCCCGTAGCCGAACTGGCCGGCCACGCTTCCCGCCACCTTCCGCCACTTTTTCGCGTCGACCTGGGACATGGTGTAGAGCAGGATGAACAGGGCCATCAGCAGGGTGATCATGTCGGCGTAGGTGAGAAGCCAGCGCTCCATGCCGGGGCCATGCTCGTCCTCGGGGAAGGGGGGGCGGGACGCCATCAGCCGGCCTCCTGGCGGCCGCCGCCCGAGGCGATCTGCCGCTCGGTGAACTCGCGTTCCAGGTCAGGGCCCATGAACAGCTTGAGCTTCTCCTCAATGATGCGGACCGGCTCCCCGGCCTGGATGGACAGGATGCCCTCGACCATCGCCTGGCGGGCGGCCAGCAGTTCGTTGTCGCGGAACCGGACCCGCTCGGCGAGGGGCAGGAGAACGAGGTTGGCGATCGTGATGCCCCAGAAGGTGGCCATGAAGGCGACCGCGATCGCCCCGCCGATCTTGTCGGCCTCCTGGAGGCTGGCCAGCATGTGGACCAGCCCCATGACCGTCCCGATGATGCCGAGGGTTGGCGAGAATCCGCCCAGCGAGGTCAGGATGCGGGCGCCGGTCCGCACCTTCCGGGAGTATTCCTCCATCTCGATGGCGAGGATGTCCTGGACCATCTTGCGGTCGAGGCCGTCCACCACCCGCTGGAGACAGCGGCGCAGCCACTCATCCGCCACTTCCGGAAGCAGGGGTTCGAGGGCCAGGATGCCTTCCTGTCGCGACTTCTGGGCCAGGGTCAGCAGCTGCATCGACATCTCCAGCTGGTCGATGTCGGTGAAGGCGCCGAAGGCCTTGCGCAGGGCGACCGCGATCTCGCGGATCTTGGCGGCGGGTAACCCGATCAGCAGGATACCGGTCAGGCCGCCCAGGATGATGAGGAGGGCGGGAAGGTTGAAAAAGGCCAGCACGGCCGAGATCTGGCCGCCGCTTTCGAGGAGGACGGTGAGGGCGAGGGTGCCGAAGCCGACGGCGAATCCGATCAGAATGGACGCCTGCACGATTCCTCCCCCCCCTGCGTCAGGTGCCTGCCGTGGGCTTTCTCCGGGTCAGGCGTTGCCGGCGGGTTCGCGGGGGGGCAGTTCGGGGGGGCCATCCCCATCCCCGTCCCCGTTGCCGTCGGGGTCGTCCTCGTCCCCCGTCAGGATCTCGCCCTTCTCGAAGGCCCGGATCCACCAGTTGATCAGCTCCCCGTTCTCCTTGAGGAACTGCTTGAAACTGACCTTCTGGCCCTCTTCGCATTCCTGGCGATACTGGTCGGTGATGAACTGCGTCAGGGGTTCGAGGACCAGGGAATCGAGAAACACCCCCGCCCCGACCAGGAACCGCAGATCGCCGATGCGCAGAACCCGCGTGAACAGCAGGGTGCCCTTGGTGGCGGTCTCTGAGCCGACCGATTCCAGCACCTCGAACTCCTCGCCCAGGAAGACGTCGCGCAGGCTCAGCGACTGGCCGGCCTTGACGTCCAGCACCTGCAGAAGCGTGAGGTGGGTCTCCTTCAGAGCGTTGCAGACCTGCTTCTCCTGCAGGCTCAGGGTGTCGGCGTGGCGGGCCAGGAAGACGTCCATCAGCGACTCCCCGTCGGCCATCGTGTCATCGATCAGGAACCAGGTCAGGAAGAGGAACTCCTCTGACGGGTTGAATTCGTACTCCTCGCCTTCCTCCAGGTTGTAGAAGACCTCCAGGGAGGCGCCCAGGTCTTCGAACAGCTCGTCTTCCAGGGCGAACGACATCAACTTGGCGAACAGGTCGCCAAAGAGGGTTTTCAAGCCCTCGATTTGCTGTTGGGAAGCCATGGAACCCCCGTCGCGAAAGTATCCCATCCTACGCTGGACAGCCCTGAAAATCAAGGCACGGGGCGGGAAAACCGCCAGCCAGGGTCATGACCGTTCATCCGGCGGACGCGGGGTGACGGCCGGCCGCCCCCATTTTCCCGGAACCATGGCGGCAAGGCCGGGTTTCGGTCAGGGTTCAGAGGCCTTGAGTTGGCAGGGGAGACGAGCGGGGCGGAGACGGGGCGGGTGATGGGTGAGACCCTGGCGAAGTTGCCGGAGCCGGCGGCTCACAGGGGACGGGAACAGCCAGGTTTTTGGCCCTGGTGTGGAGAGAGGTCAGCCCGCCTCTTTCCCCGAAGTCGATGCCTTCCCCGCTGTGTTTCGGGTGAACCGGCGGCGGAGGAGGCCCAGGGCTCGTTCCACCTCCGCCAACCCGAGCAGGCGCCCGGCCGCGGCCA
>CAZKPI010000053.1:9292-14786 GCA_964554555.1 uncultured bacterium | reverse complement strand
GCGGGGTGGGGGGGGGGGCGGGGGAGGTCATGCCCGCCGCCTTGCCCGCGGGAACGGGGGGCATGGGCGGACGGGCCCCTGGGGGAAGATGCCGGTTGAAATTTGCGGGCGGGGCAGGTAGAGTACAGCAGGCTTGGGATGGGTCCCCAGGCGGCCTAGAACCGGAGTTGACGGAGAGAATCGATGAACATCCTCGTGATCGAAGACGACGCCCAGGTCAAGCTGATGCTGCGTCTGGCCCTGGAAAAGAAGGGTCATACCGTTTTCGAGGCGGGGGACGGGGTGCAGGGGCGCGCCGTGGTGGAAGCCCAGCCGATGGATCTCATCATCACCGACATCTTTATGCCCAACGAGGATGGGATGATCGCGATTTCCCGGATCAAGAAGGAATGGCCACAGATCAAGATCCTGGCCATCTCCGGCGGGGCCCCGGGCGGCAGTTTCGATTTCCTGCCCGTGGCCCAGGCGCTCGGGGCCGACGAGATCCTTCACAAACCCTTCTCCACCGAGGAATTGTTCCAGGCGCTCACCCGCCTGTTGCCCCCTCCGGGGTGACGGTCGCGGCGATCTCCCGGTCGAACAGGCGTTTCCGGAACACGATCCGGGTGGCCCGGCCCGGGGTGAAGACGAAGTAGACCTCGTCCATCATCCGGCGGATCAACAGAAGCCCGCGGCCGCCCGCTCCCCAGTTCTTGACGGTGGCCAGCTGTTCGAAGAACTCCGGGTTGAAAACGATGCCGCCCTGGTCGGTGACGGCCACTTCGATCCAGTCGTCGGCGATGCGATAACCCACCTCGATGGTGTTGTCCACCCGCGCCGACCCGTGCTCGACGGCATTGGTCAGGGCTTCATCGACTGCCAGGCAGATGTGGTTGATCCGGTCCTTGGCCACGCCGATGTCGGCCAGTTCTCCGGCCAGGCGGCTCCGGATTCCCTCGACCGCGGAGAGCTGGCCGGGCAGGCGCAGGATCACGGAATAGACGGAGGGCTGGTACGCCGCGAGCTCCATCAGAGGCCTCCTTTCGGCAGGATGAGGGTGAAGGCCACCTGGTCGGGGCCGGCGTCGCAGGTGAACCCCCCTTTGTGGGCCTCCATGATGTGGCGGACGAAGGCCAGGGCCACGGAAAAGGTTTTGCGGCCCTCACCCAGGAATCGTTCCACGCAGGTCTCCCAGTCGAGGTCGGCCGGGTCGGGCATGTGCTTCCAGGCTTTCGCCGGGGTCTGGAAGGCGATCCGCAGGAGCGGCCCGTCGACCGCTACGGCCAAGGTGATCGAGGTGCCCGGCGCCACCTGTCCGGCCAAGTGCCTGGTCAGGGTGCGCAAGGCTCCGGTCAATACCTCGCTGTCGGCGAAGACCATCTCGTCGGCTTCATCGGGAAGGTCGGGCCAGGTGAGGGAGAGACGCCGGCGGCTGAGGGTTTTTTCGAGCAGGGGTCGGGCTTCCTCCAACCATTCCCGGGGGGTCAGGGGCAGTTTGCTGACTCGCAGGGGGCCGGCCTTGAGCTCGGTCAGGCAGACCAGGTTGCGGGCGAGGGTGCGCAGACGGGCCTGAAGACGTTGCCGCCGGGGTTTCCGGCGGGCCTTCCGGCTGGCTTCCAGGAGGTGTTCCAGCCGCCGGACGAGCAGGGTGACCAGCTGGAGGAACTTCTGGTCGAGCCGCTTGCTCAGGGTGATGTCGCGCAACGACAGAACCATCTCCTGGACCCCGCCGTCGGGACCCCGGGTGCGGACGAAACTGCTGGACAGGATGCGGGCATGCGGTTTCAACAGGACCACTTCCTGGTCGGCGCGGTCGGCGGGGCTGTCGAGGAGCGAGGGCAGGACCGCGGGCAGGGCCTGGTTCGGCGCGCCCGGCGGGAAGAACATCTGGCGGAAGGACCGGTTGGCCAGGATCGGCTTGCTGTGGCGGTCACAGACCAGCAGGCCATCGGCGATCGCGTCGAACACCCCTTGCAGGCGGGTTTCCACCTTGGCCAGGCGTACCCGCATGAGTTCGCGCTCGATGGCCACCCCGACCTGCCCCAAAAAGGAGGCCAAAAACTCCCGATCATCGGGGGAGAAGCCGCCGGCCTTGCCTGCCAGGGTGAGACGGCCGAGGGGCCGGCCTTCGAGGGTCATCGGCAGGGTGAGACAGCCCGGGGCAGGGGTGACATTGGCGCCGTCGTCGCCGTCGGCGGCGTCCTCGATCTGCAGGCGGCACCGGTCGCGGGTGATCACTCCGATGATCCGGCGGCCCAGCTTGTTGCGCAGGTTCTGCAACATGGCCAGTTCCTCGGGTTGGGCGAACTGGTACTCCAGGCGGCTCCACGAGTCGTCGGTCAGGACGATTTCCCCGGACGCGGCACCGGTGGCCATTTCCGCGGTGCGAACCACCGTCTTCAGGAGGCGTCCCATGTTTGGTTCCGAGGCCAGGGCCTCCCACAGGACGAGAATGGCTCGGGTGACGGGCTCCATGCTTCATTTCTCCTCGTCGAGCAGTTCACGGATCTTGCTTAGCAGAAGGGAAGGGGAGACCGGCTTCAGCAGGATGGTCACCCCCTGTTCGTTGAGCTGATCGAGACTTTGCAGTTCATCGATGTAGCCGGTCATGAAAAGGATCCGGGTGCGGGGATGGGTGCGGCGGATCTCGCGGAAGACTTCCACGCCGTTCTTGCGGGGCATGATTCCGTCGAGCAGAACGAGGTCGATGGCTTCAGGCTGAAGGTGGAACTTCTCCAGGGCCTCGACCCCATCGACGGCCTCGATCACCTGATAGCCGAACTTGCTCAGGACTGCCCGGGTGACCGCCCGCATGTTGGGAAAGTCCTCGGCCAGGAGGATGGTCTCGCGGCCTGCCGGCATGGCCGGCTTGGCGGCTGGAGTGGGAGCCGGCCCGGCGGTGGGATTTTCCGCCAGGGGAAGGTACACCCGGAAGACGGTGCCCTTGCCCACCTCGGAATGGCAGGCCAGGTGACCATGGTGCTGCTGCACGATGCCGAAGACCGTCGACAGGCCCAGCCCGGTTCCCTTGCCGGGCTCCTTGGTGGTGAAGAACGGCTCGAAAATCTTGTCGCGGATGGCGTCGGGAATGCCCGTGCCGGTGTCGGAGCAGGTCAACAGCGCCTGGGCCGGGGCCTCGGGAAGCCCGAGTGAACGACAGTGGGCCGGGTCGAGTCGGACTCGTTCCGTCGTCAGCCGGAGGGTTCCCCCGTTCGGCATCGCATCGCGGGCGTTGGTGGCCAGGTTCATGATGACCTGCTCGATCTGGGTCCGGTCGCCGAGGATCCACAGGTCCTCCTTGCCCGGCTCGACGATGAGCGTGATGTCCTCGCGGACAAGGCGCCGGAGGAAGGGGTGGAACCCGGTGAGGATGGCGGTGAGGTTTTCCCGGTGCATGTCGAAGACTTTGCGGCGGCTGAAGATCAACAGGCTCTGGGTGAGTGTCCTGGCCCGCTGAGCGGCCTCCAGGATCTGCTGGCAGTGGGTCTGCAGGGGGGAGGCGGCCTCGAGATCCATGCGGATCAGCTCGGCAAATCCGATGATGGCCGACAGGATGTTGTTGAAATCGTGGGCCACCCCGCCGGCCAGCTGGCCGATGGCCTCCATCTTCTGTGCCTGGCGGAACTGGTCCTCCAGCTGGGTCTGATGGCTGATATCCCGGCCGACTTCGATCACCCCAGTCACCTGGTGGCCGTCGTCACGAATCGGGGCGGCCAGCAGGTCCCAGGTCCGGCCGTCGGGGCCGGTCATGATCTCATGCACCAACCTGCCGGTCTGGAAACTCGCCAGGACGGGACAGTTGGGGCAGGGGCTGTCGCGGCGGAAAAACACCAGGTAACAGGGTTGGCCGAGCATGTCGCCGATTTCCCTGCCGGCCGCCTCTGCCGCCGCGCGGTTGACCCAGGTGAAGCGGAGATCCCGGTCCAGGCAGGTGATCCGGTCGGGGACGGTGTCGAGGAGGGTTTGGAACTCCCCGGCCATCCGTTGCAGGGTGTTGTGCCGCTGGCGGAGTTCCTGCTCCCGCTGGCGGCATTCCTCGTTCTGGCGTTCGAGGTCGGCAACGCGCCTGGTCAGGGCGGCAATGGTTGTCGCGGCATCCCAGGCGGGATCCGTCTCCTCGACCGGGGCCGGGGGGGCGGAACCCGGTGGTGAGGGGTGGTGATTGTCCACGTCCTTCCTCTTACCCTCTTGGAGCGAGGCTGGTTTCATCCGGACCATCGATCTTCAGCCTCTTCCTGCATGATACCTCAATTCTCCTGGTGGAGCAAAGATCCACGGGGCCCTGGCCGCCGGCGAGGGGGGGGGATGGCAGGTGAAAACCCCGGTCGGGACTTCCGGGGGCGCACTGACTCAGGACCGGAAAAGGCCTTCCGGCCGCTGGAAAGAAGGCCGGGAACCCCCCGGGTCACCCAATCAGCAGGGGCTCCGCCGGCTCCGCCGCCCCTTGCCCCCGATTCCAGGGGAAGAGTAGAATGTTGGTGAGCGACGGCCGGTACCCTCGGCTTGTTCAGGGGAAGGAAGGCAATCGTGGAATCCTCCCAGCGTTTGCAGCGGATGTTCGGGCAGACTCCGGCGGCCCATTGTGCCAGTTGGGATGAGTTGCCGGATGGATCTCTTCCCGGGCTGACGGGGTTCCTGCTCGCTTCCGATCCGGCGCGGCACCAGCTTCTCTGCTTGGCCAACCCCTTCCTGGCCAACCGGGTCCTGGGGACCCTGCGGGAATACCAGAGGAACCCGGAAGAGGGGATCCTGGCCGGCCGCCTGCAGATGCAGACCTCGCGGGAGCCGTTCCTGCGGGGGGATCGGCTGTCCGGCCAATTGGTCATCGCCTTCCTGAAAGAGCAACAAAACCGGGCTTTGCGGGCCGGGGCCACCGGGCTCTGGTGCGTTCTCGAGATGGCCTGGCTCGGGGGGGGATCAGCGGGCCTGACTGATCTCAAAGAACTTGAGTGGCTTCTCCACGATTTCCCCGCCCTGCCGTCCACCCGTTTCCTGTGCCATTATGACCTGACCCGCTTTCCCCCTGACTTCCTTGGCTCCATCCTGGAGATGCACGAGGTGCTCACTTGCGGGGAACTCGGAGGGCCCAATCCCTACTTCACCTTTTTCCGGGCCATCCCCGATGCCACCTTGGCCGGCCAGATCTTCCAGCATCGTCGGGACGTCCTCCATCGGTGGTTCTCGGGGCTGACGGTCTCCGCCGCCGCCGATGCCGCCGCCGAGGTGGCGGGTGCCTCTGGCCGCGACGGGGGCCCGGCCGGGCGTGGGTCCGCGCCAGGTGCCCACCTGTTCCCCCAAGCCCTCCAGACCCTGCTCGCCCGCGATGTGCCCCTGGCTCACGCTCTTGCCGAACTGCTCGCGGATGCCCGACGGGTGACCCGGGCGGCGGCAGGCCTGGCGGCTGTCCTCGATCCCTACACGGAGACGCTCGTGGTGCGGGCGGTGGATCAACCCCTGGAACCGGAATGCCAGGCCATTCCCGGCTCCGGTTCGGCGGCCATCCTGCGGCCCGGCG
>CAZKPI010000053.1:0-9282 GCA_964554555.1 uncultured bacterium | reverse complement strand
ACCCGCTTGGCCGGCCATGTTCTGTCGACCGGCAAGGGGTTCTTCACCAATGATTTCCGTCAGCACCCGCTGGTGAAAGGGGACCTTCCCGACGACTTTCCCTGGGGCCGGGTCATGGCCCTTCCCTTCTTCAGTGACCGCGACCCCAGCGGCATCCTGCTCCTGGTGATGGCCGACGGGGCGTTCGAGGCGGGCGACCTGTTACGCGGGCAGGAGTTTTCGCAGGCTTTCGGCCTGGCGGTGGTGCGAAGCCAGTTGCAGACGCAGATGGCCATGCTGGAGGCCATGGTCCAGCGGACCACCGCCGCCATCGCTGTGACCACTGCCCAGGGCCGGGTGTTGTCCTGGAACCCGTGCTTCGAAACCCTGGCCGGCCGGGTTCCCTCGATCGACCATCCATTGGTCCTGCCGGTTGACATCCTGCCGCCTTCCGCCTCTTGCCCCGCCGCCCTGCAGGATGCCATGGCGCGGGGGGAAGGCTGGGAAGGGCGGTTGGCGGTGTCCCCGCCTTCCGCTCCGGAAGGCGGTTTGATGGTTTCCGTGACCCCCTTCGCCCAGGAAACGGGGATGGGGTCTCGTCTTCTCATCTGGGTATTCCCTGATGTCCCTGGTTTGGTCCCTGCTCCGGAGCCGTCGGTGGCACCTGGGGCCCTGGCGAACCTGCAGGGCGTCATGGCCGATTTCCAAAAGGGGCTCGCGGAGATCGTCGGCAATGTCGAGATGCTCCGCCTGTCCTACGGGGAATCGGGAGCCGCGGAGGTTGAAACGATCCGGGAGATCAAGGGGGCGGTCGACCGCGTCTGGAATCTGATGGCCCGGATGAAGCGGCTGTTCCCCCAGATCACCCCTTCCCAACGAAGCCGCCTCGACCGGGAGCCTCAATCATGAGGCAGGCATGTCCTTGCTGTCCGGCCCCTGCACCAGGGAAGAAGGGGTTCCTCTGTGGATGAGCGGGCATCGGAACTGACTCGGGCACTGGCCGCGCTCGAAGGCGAGATGAAGACCCTCGCCAGCCAGGTGGACGACTGGATCCTGACCACCAAGGGCGAGGAGGAACGACGGGTCCGCATCCGGGCGCTCAACACCATTCTCGGCCTGTATGGCAACCGACTGCCGCCTGCCGAGCGCAAGGATGCCCATGACCACATGGAGGCCCTCCTCCACCTGTCGGATTTCATGCTGTTCAGTTCGGTCGGCTACCGCGAAAAACTCCAGAACCACCTGAAAAGCCAGGTGGAATTGGTCTCGGGCCGGATCGCCGACGTGATGGCCAGCTTCAACCGGTATCTCGACCGTCAGCAGAAGCCGACTGCCGGCACCGGGACCGGGCCTGCCGCCGACCTCATCCATGTTCAGGAGGAGGAACGGAAGCGGATCTCTCGTGAGATCCACGACGGCCCCGCCCAGGCCATCGCCACGCTGACCATGAAGATCGATTTCGTCAGCGAGTTGGTCGACCGGCCCGCCGCGCTGAAAGCGGAACTCACCAGCCTGAAAGAGGCCTTGGGCCGCAGTCTCCAGGATATCCGGCGATTTATCTTCGACCTGCGGCCGATGGCGATCGACGATCTGGGGCTGATCCCCACCCTCGAGCAATTCATCAAGGGGCTGTCGGGAGATCCATCCATGCCCGTCCGGTTGTCCGTGGAAGGGGAGCGCCGCCCGCTGGACCCCGTGAAGGAACTGGGGGTCTTTCGGGTGATCCAGGAGGCCGTCCATAACGCCCGGCGACATTCCCGTGCCACGGGTGTGGAGGTCCACCTGAAGTTTGAGGGCCCGGTGGCCGACCAGGCCGACTCCGGGGGGGAAACCACCGCCGCCACGGTCGGGTCGCTCTCCGTTGCCGTTCGGGACAACGGCGTCGGGTTCGACGTCGACAACCTGCGCCGGATCTACCCATCGTTGCAGAAACTCGGTCTGCTCAGCATGGAGGAGCGGGTCAAGGCCATGGGGGGACAGTTCGAGATCGTCTCGATGCCGGGCGGGGGAACCCGGGTGACCTTGCGGGTTCCCGGCTGACCCCGATCAACAGCTTTGGGAAGCGGGGGTGGGCTCCGGCTGGCTGGGGGCGGTGAACTCCACGCCAAGCAGGGTCAGGTCGTCCTCTTCGCGCCGGCCTTCGGCGAAACGGTCGTTGGCCGCGACTGTCTCGGCGACCGAGTCGGCCAGGGACCGCCGGGCTGTCTCGGCGACCGAGTCGGCCAGGGACCGCCGGGCCCCCGCCTGCAGGCAAGCCAATAGACGGTCCCGGCCGAATCCCTCCAGAGCCGGGTTGCGACGGTCGGTCAGGCCGTCCGAATAGAGATACACCCGATCGCCGGGCCTGACGGTCATCGTTTCCTGCCCAATGGTTTCCGCCAGGCCCATGCCGATGAAGGGCCCTCCCCCAGGCATCACGGTTGCCGGCCGGTCGCCGGCTGGTGCGGGGACCATGATGGGGGGCGGATGGCCTGCCACCGACCAGGTCAAGGTTCCCGACCGGGGATCGACATGGAGGAAGACCATGGTGAAATACAGGCCAAAACGATCAAGGGGGAACTCCTCTTCCAGCCGCCCGAGAATGTCGGGGATCTGGAAGGGCCGGGGGGGGGAATCCGGCGGCGCCATGGAGACCAGGGCGGTCATGGCCTGGGCGGCTGAAACCCCGATTAGGGCGGCGGGAACTCCGTGCCCGCTGACATCCAGGAGGTATCCTGCGCTGGTGCCATCGGGGAGGGGGAACCAATGGAAAAGATCGCCGGGGCGGAAGAGCCATTCCAGGCGGACTCCCGGAAACGTTTTCTGTCGGGGCAGAAATCTCTCCTGTAGCCAGGCCGCCGCCCGCAGGTCGGTACGCAACTGGTCGTGCTGGCGCTGGACCTGCTCCAGCAGGCTCTGGATCTGCCCCAACAAGCCGCTCATCTCGGTCAGGCCGCTGGTGGCGGCATCCCCCACCACCTCGACCCAGACCTGGATCCCCCCGGCCAGAGGCCGTGACAGCACCCGGCACAGCCGGCCGTTGGGGCCCAGGTGTGCCAGAACGGGGGCCGAGCGGGCCGCCTGGCTGACCTCTCCGGGGGCGAAGCTGAACCGGCCTGGAATCCCAGGCAGAAAGACCTCCCGCAGGGCCCTCCCCAGAGGCAGGTCGGGTTCCCGCAGGATCCGGGCGGTGTTTGCGCTGGCCTCGAGGATGATTTCCTCCGGACTGCATCGCAGGACGAAGACCCGCTCCGAATCCTGCAGGAAGCGGGATGGGACGGTCAGCCCCTTTGACAGGTCCATTCCTGCCCTTTCAGCAGAGAGCGCGGGCCTGGACCACGGCGGCGGGACACCCATCCAGCATGGTCCCCCCCCGCAGAAGGCCCCGGGCCTCGGGAAGCATGCTGAACACCTGCCCCCCCAGGAGGACGGGCATGCCCGCCAGCTCGGGAACCTGCCGGAGCTGGTCAATGACCGCCTGGGCATGGTGCAGGTGATAGGGCATGGCGATGGAAAGCCCCACCACCCGAGGGCGCAACCTCTGCGTGAAACCGACCAGGTCGGACAGGGGGGAATTGGCCCCGAGGAAGGAGACTTCCCAGCCGTCGGCCTCGAGGCAATGGGACACCATGCGGGCGCCCATGTCATGCAGTTCCCCGGTGACTGCGGCCACCACCGCCCGGCCCCGGCGGGCGGCGGTGGTCACCAGGTGACAGCGGGCGGCGGCAATCACGGTGGCGGCCACGGCGGAAGCCAGATGCTCCTCGGCCACGGTCAGTTCCCCGCGCTCCCATCGGTTTCCGACCTCATACAAGGCCGGGCGGACGATGTCCTGGTAGAAGCCGGCCAGGTCCTCGGGGCGTTCCACCCGGGCCTTCGCCTGGGCCAGGGCCTGGTTCAGGTCGCGGGCCAGGATGGCCCGGAAGAAGGGGAACCAGGGGGCCTCTCCGGCCGGGCGGGGGGGGGCCGCCACGGCTTCCTTGCCCGGCTGGCTCAGGCTGACCAAAAACTCGTGCTGATTCAGCATCCAGTCATACACGGTCACGATCGGGTCTGCCTCCTCCGGGGCGAGTTCCGCGCGGATGGCTTTCTTCCAGGCCTCGAGCTCGGCCCGGAAATACTCGGGCCGGAACCCGTGGAAGCGGTAGGTCCGGTAGACCCAGGGCAGGGTGGAGGCCAGCAGTCGCCACCCGTTCAAAGCCAGGACGCTGGCCAGGAACAGCGCATGGTTCCGGTGGTTGTCCAGCATCATGGCACCGTTCGCCATCGTGCCGATGAGCTCTTCGAGATGGGGATGACCCAACAGTTCCTGGTTGACCCGCTCGGTCAAAATTCCTTTGCGGGTGTCGAAAGCCTTGGCCGTGTTGGGCGCCAGGGGCGGCAACGCCGCTGCGGCACGCAGGAATCCTTCCATGTGACCCTCCTAGATACTCGATGGCCGGTCTCCTTCCAACTATGGCAGAAACGGATTCGGTGGGCAAGATCTCAGGAGGGCCACCGCTCTGATGACGAGCAGGGGGGTTGCACCCCTGCCAGGGCCTGGATAGACTTGCAGAAGAGCCAATCCGGGCGGCGGTTTCGGGCGAACCGGTTGTGCGCCGGCGGATGGCGAGGCGATGGGGAAAAGAACACGGAAGGAAGAACGGCCTGGTCGGAGTGACGGTGGCCGGGAATGGCCAGCCTCCCCGCATCGCGGGGACGTTCCTCTGTGGCGGGACCAACTGCGATGTCTGTACCAGCTGGGGGAGACCCTGCGCTGGGAAGGGGACATCCCTGCCATCGTCAACGAACTGGCGGTGCTCCTGCCCCTCGGGTTGTCCGATTCCCCGCGAACTGCGGTCCGCGTCACCATTGGCAAGGTCAGGGCCTCCTCGGTGGAAGACCCGGTCCTGGAAACCGTCCTCGAACAGGAGATCCCGTCGGACAATGGCCCGGCCGGCCTCATCGAGGTGTTCCGGAACCTCGATCTCGTGCCGGGGGCGGATCCCTTCCTGCCGGAAGAACGCCATTTCTTGTGGGGGGTCAGCCGGCTGGTTGGCGAGTTCCTGCGGCGACGGAGCCTGGCTGGCCGGTTGACCCTGATGATGGAGGAGGCGGCCGGGCCTTTTTCCGAATGCCTTCTCCCCCTCGTGCGCATCGATGACCGGGGGCGGGTGGTTCGGGTCAACCGGGCCGGGGCCGGGTGTCTGCCCCGGCCTCCAATAGCCCTCCTGGGCCAGCCTGTGGCCGATCTGTTCCTTCCGCCCTCTCCGCCCTCGCCTGGTCTGCCGGAAGGGCTGATGGACCAGGTGCGGATGGGAAGATCCTTCCGCTTGACGCTCGCCGGTGCCGGGAAACCGATCTCTCTGCTGGCGATTCCCGCTTTTCGGGAAACCGGCAACGACGGGACAGTGGAGCACACCCTTCTGCTCCTGCCGGTCGATCGCCTGCCCCCCGCCCTCTGAGCGGCCGGGCCCCCCCCAGCGGTGGTGATTCCTGGAGGGGCTTCAGCTCAGTCGTTGTCCAGCAGTTTCATCACATTGCCGGGGAACAGGTTGGCCTGGGCCAGGACGGCGGTTCCCGATTCCAGAAACAGCGATTGGCGGGTGAACTCGATGATCTCGGCGGCCATGTCGACGTCGCGGATGCGGGCCTCGGCATCGAGGGCGTTGGTGTGCTTTTCGGTGAGCGAGGTTGCCGTGCTTTCCAGAAGATTCTGCAGGGTGCCCACCTTGCCTCGCTCGGAAGACACCTGGTCGATGGCCTGGTCGATCCTGGACAAGGCCCGGTTCGCCCCTTCGATGCTGGTGACGTCGAGGCCCTGGAGGCCGAGTCCCAGAGTGCTCAGGTTGCCGATGTCGAGATGGACCGTCTGTCCGGCCTGGGGACCGATCTGGAACAGGGAATTGATGCGGACCACGGACAGGGCGAAAGACTGGTCACCTGTCCCGCTGTCACTCCCCGCATACAGACCGAATTGATGTTGGAGGGGGACCTGGAGATCCGTGTCGGTGCCGGTCACCGTGAGGCGGACATAGCTGGGGACGTCTGCCCCGGCGGACTGGGCGGTACCAACTTGCCGGGAGGTGAACGCAAAACTGTTCCCGACCTGATCGAGCCGGATGTTGACATTGGCGTTTGCCAGTTCGGTGGCCGCGAGGGCCTGGAAGGCTGAAAAGACCACCATGTCCGGCGTGGTGACACTGCCCGAGCCGAGGGTGTTGAACGCCGTGATGTCCACCTGGTTGGCACCGTCGAAGAGGGTGTAGACCGCCGTGCTCCCTGCCAGGACATTCGTCGTCGAGGAGGCGAGGTAGCGGGAGAACCCCAGGGTTTCGGCCGCGGTTAGGTGGTCGGTGGTCAGGGACGTCGGATTGGCCCCGTCGACGAGCCCAAGGGTGTTGCCGGCGGTGGCACCGCTGATCGTGAAGGAGGCCGAGTAGCTGATCCGGAGCTCGTTGCCGGAGACGGTGGTGGTCAGGCCGGTGATGGCGGTGGTCTGGTCATTGATGGCCCGGGCCAGGCCTTCGAGGGTCCAGAAGCCGCCGGCCAGCGTGACGTTGGCCGTGGCGCTGTCCCCGGTCACCCCGAAGGTCATCGCCGTCAGGTTCAGCCCGGTGGTCAGACCCCGCGTGCCGGCCACCTGGGCGGCCTGGGAAGAGAAGGCCAGGTCGACCCCGTCGAGCAGACCTGTCGCCCGTCCCGAGCTGGTGCGCACGGTGGAAAGGTTCCCATACTGGTCTTCCAGGGTCAGCTGGACCAGCGGGTTGGCCGCGTCCCGTACGGTGGTCAGGCCGAGGCTGGCGGCGATGTCGGGATCAGCTACCACCGTGAACTCTCCCGCCTCCCCGGTTTTTCCCGAAACCAGCTCTAGGTAGCCCCCCACGCCAGACAGACCGGTCATCGCCGTGCTGATTACCTGGACCCGGGAGTCGGACAAACCCAGTTCCTGCATGGCGTCCTGCAGGGATCCCGCCAGATCGTGCAGGGTCGTGGCCCCGTTGATCTGAAAGGAGGCCGTGTTCCCCTGCGAGGAAACCGTGAGGGTGGCGGGAATGGCCAGGAGGAAGCCGCCGCCCCCGTCATAAAACTGGGCCAGACTCTGGAGCTGGGTGTCTTCTGTCGCCAGGTCCCCGGTTGTCCGGTTGGTGAACGCTTGGGTCTGCTGGAGCATGGAGGCGCCGGGGGTGACCAGGGCAATGCTGACCAGGTATTGGCCTGAGGCCCGGGGGATCCCGGTCAGAATGCCTTCAACCCCGGGGGAGGAGCTTGAGACGATGCCATTGCGACTGCCATCGAGGAGCCGCATCGTGTTGAACTCGGTGTTCCAGGCGATCTGGTTCAAGCCGTCCCGCAGGCGGTTGATCTCGCTTTGCAATTCCAGCCGGTCTTCCGCGGACAGGGTGCCATCCAGGGCTTCGACGGCTCGCTCCCGCATCGTCTGCAGGAGGGAATGGATCGATTCCATCGCCGTGTCGGCCGCCTGCAGAAGGGAAACCCCGTTCTGGGAGTTCATCTTCGCCTGGTACAGCCCGCGGGCCTGCAACCGCAGGCGCTCGGCGATCCCCAGGCCTGTGGGGTCATCGGCGGCAGAGTTGATCCGCAATCCCGAACTCAGCTTTTCGAGGGATTTCTCCAGGCGCGACGAAGTCTGCGTGAGCGAATCAAGCGCTCGAAAGGAAAGGGAATAGGTGTTGATGCGGTACACCATAAGCCTGCCTCCTTGCAGTACCCATGATCTTCCATGATCGCGGGGGCATCTCAATGGGCCCCTCTGTCCTAAAAATACCCGAACATCCGCCGGATGGCAAATGTTTCGGTACCTCGCCGGCGGAAGCGGAACCAAAAACCTTCAGAAACGGCAGGGGGAAGCAGGCCGCGGCGCCGGGAAATCTCCGCCCGAAGCGGCACCTTTGTCTTCGCCCCGATTTCCGGCGTGCGGGAAGAAACATCCCCCGCCGGCCGCTGGTCAATCCGTTAATCCCAGCGTCGCCTTCTCGGGTGGGGCCGACGGGATCGCCGGCAGGTCGCCGGCCGGGGCGAACGTGGTCGGGCAGGCGGGGGCCACGACCTGGTAGATGTCCACCGGCCGGGCCTTCCCCTTCAGCGGGATCGGGTCGAGCTTCTTCAGCCAGGCGGTTTCGCCGAGGCGGGCGGCGGTCTCGCGGCTGATCAGGATCTTGCCGGGCCGCGCGTTCGAGCAGATGCGGTTGGCGATGTTGACGGTGTCGCCGATCGCCGTGTAGGACAGAATTTTCTCCGAGCCGATGAAGCCGACCGTGACGTCGCCCGTGTTCAGCCCGATGCCGATGTCGATCTCGGGCAGGCCCCGTTCCCGCCAGTGCCCCTTCAGGGCCTCGAGCCGCTTCATCATCGCCATGGCGCAGAAAACCGCCCGCGGCTCGGCTTCGGTGACCGCCAGCGGGGCCCCGAACAGGGCCATGATCTCGTCGCCGATGAACTTGTCGAGAGTGCCCTGGAACTGCAGGATGATCTCGGTCATCGCCGAGAAATACTCGTTGAGCAGGGCGACCACCTGGCTGGGGTCGAGCCTCTCGCTGAGCGGGGTGAACCCGCGGACGTCGGCGAACATCACGGTGACCTGCTGTTTCGACCCGCCCAACTGCAGGGAGGTGGGATCGGCGATGATGCGGTCGATGACCAGCGGCGACAGAAACTTCTGGAAGCTCTCGAACAACTGCGCCCGGTCCTTCTCGATGCCGACCTTCTCGAAATACTGCCGGTCGTACTCCCGGTCGAGGAACTCGGTCGTGTTCTCCAGCTTTCGCTTGGCCTGCTCCAGGCGTTCGACCTTCTGTTTCAGGGTGTAGACCTCGGCCAGACAGCGGTCCGCCCGCTGGCGTTCCCCGATCAATCGCCCCAGCACCTGGCCTATGAGGAACAGGGCCATCTGGTGTTCCGTCTTCTGGAACATCAGAGGCGGAGCGGTTTCGATCGCCAGCAGGCCGACCACCCGGTCGCCGTCGATCAGGGGAATGCCGCACATGATGCTGATCGGCGGCGGCTCACCGCGCTTGGCGCTGGCGGCGCTGAAGATCTCCCCGTGATCGACCAGCCGTTCCAGCTGGGTGTCCTTCCATTCGAAGCGGACCCGCGTGGCGTTCCACTCCGGTTGCGGATGGCATCCCTTCAGTTCGAGAAACTCCGGCTTTGCCGGGTCCAGGAGGTAGACCTGGCCCTGCTGGATGCCGAGGGCGGGGCACAACAGCTCCAGAACTTTCTCCTCGGCAGGCGTGTTCTGCCCCTCGGGGCCCGTCAGGGCCGCCAGGATGCGGATCATCGATTCCAGGAAGGTCGGCACCGGCTGGCCGAAGCATTCAGGGG
>CAZKPI010000052.1:12842-14829 GCA_964554555.1 uncultured bacterium | reverse complement strand
CGAACTCCTGATCGATTCAATATCCAGGGCGGCCTAAATGTACGAAAGTCCACTTGTCAATGAGCGGGACGAACGCGTTCATGATGAGGATGGAGTAGCAGACGCCTTCGGGATACCCGCCTTTGAAGCGGATCAGCAGGGTGATGGCGCCGCACCCGGCCCCGAACAGCAGATGACCGGTCTTGGTCATCGGACTGGTGACCATGTCGGTGGCCATGAAGAAAGCCCCGAGGAACAGGCCCCCGCTGAACAGGTGGAAGAAGGCCAGCGAGGGGTCCCTGGTGATGAGGAGGGCTCCCAAAAAGACCGTTCCCATCATGGTGACAGGGGTATGCCAGCTGATGTGGCGGCGGACCAGCAGGAAGATGCCGCCGAGGAGCAGGGCGATCTTGCTGGTCTCGCCGAGGGATCCCCCGATGGTGCCGACCAGCAGGTTGCTCCAGCCGATGTCCAGGGTCTGGAAGGTGTACTGCAGGATGGTGGTGCCCGAAGCCTGCAGGGTGTTCATCAGGTCGGGGTTGCGCAGGGTCTCCTTCATCAGCCCGAGGGGGGTGGCGGCGGTCAGGCCGTCGACCGCTCCGAACCAGCCAGCGGCGGCGCCGGGCTTCAGCCAGGTGGTCATGTAGACCGGCCAGCTGGCCAGGAGAATGGCCCGCGCGATATGGGCGGGGTTGAAGATGTTCTGGCCGAGGCCGCCGTAGATCTGCTTGCCGAAGACGATGCCGGCGAACCCGCCGATGAAGGCGGTCCACCAGGGGAGGGCGGCCGGCACGCAGAAGGCCATCAGGACGCCGGTCAGAACCGCACTGCCGTCGGCGAGGGGGACGGGCTTCTTCAGGAAACAGGCCTGGACCATGGCCTCGCCGGCCACGGCGCCGAGCACGGCAAAGACGGTGACCACCAGGGCGCGGCCGCCGAACACGTAGAGCGAAACGAGGAAGGCAGGCAGGAGGGCGAGGTTGACCTCCCACATGATGCGCGCGACGGTGTCGGGCGCATGATGGTGGGGGCCCACCGTGACGAGCAGTTTTTCACTCATGGCTCAGTTCCCCTTGGGTTTCTGGGCGTCCGCTTCCCGCTTCCGTTCGGCCAGAACGATTTTTTTGCCGAGCTTGAAGGACTGGACGAGCGGGAGGTTGGCCGGGCAGGTGTAGGCGCAACAGCCGCATTCCATGCAATCGAGGATCCCGAGGGCGCCGGCCTCGGCCCACTTCTGCTTGTCGACCAGGGATTTCAGGCGCTGGGGCAGGAGGTGCATAGGACACGCCTCGATACAGCGGCCGCACCGGATGCAGGTCTTCTCCTCGCGGAGCGAAGCCTCTTGGCCGCTCCAGCACAGGATGCCGCTGGTGCCCTTGATGACCGGGACGTTGAGGTCGAACAGGGCCAGGCCCATCATCGGGCCGCCCATGATGACCTTGGCCAGGGGGACGTCGGGCTTCAGGCCGCCGGCCGCCGCGATGAACTCGGCGACCGGGGTGCCGAGACGGACGCGGTAGTTGCCGGGCTTCTGGACGCAGGACCCGGCCAGGGTGACGACACGCTCGATGAGCGGAACCTGGGAGAACACCGCGTCATGGATGGCGGCGGCGGTGGCCACGTTCTGCACCACCACGCCCACGTCCATCGGCAGACCGCCCGACGGGACCTCGCGGCCAAGGACGGCGGCGATGAGCTGTTTCTCGCCGCCCTGGGGGTATTTGACCTCGAGAGGGACGACAGCCAGGTTCTCTTCGCCTTTCACCTTTTCGTCCAGGAGGCTGATGGCGTCAGGTTTGTTGGCCTCGATGCCGATGTAGCCCTTCCTGGCCTTCAGCACCTTCATGATCAGTTTGAGGCCGGTGACGATCTTGTCGGGTTCCTCGAGCATCAGGCGGTGATCGGCGGTCAAGGCAGGTTCGCACTCGACCCCGTTGAGGATGACGCTGTCGATGGGTTTGGCGGCCGGCGGGGAGAGCTTCACATGGGTGGGAAACGTGGCGCCGCC
>CAZKPI010000052.1:0-12826 GCA_964554555.1 uncultured bacterium | reverse complement strand
GCCCGGCGTCCTGGATCCGCTTGCGGATCTCATCGTCCGGAAGCGACAGCCCATCGACGGCAACCGGCGACAGGGGCTTCTCGGGTTCGCCGGATCCTTCGATGACGATGGCCGGAGAGGCGACCCCGAAGGGGTGCATGAAATTGCCCAGGGCGACGACCTTTCCGGCGATCGAGGCGTGGATGGGGGCGGGGACAAAGCCCCCCGGGTCCGACAGCTTCTGGCCCTTTTCCACGGTCGCCCCGACGGCGACCAGGGGTTTGCCGGGGGCGCCGATATGTTGTGAGAGGGGCAGGACAACCTTTTTCGGGGGGGGCAGGGGAATGATGGCCGCTCCGCCGGTGGTCTTCAGATCAGGGGGATGCAGGCCCCCCGCGAAGGTCCGGGTGTTCATCATGGCGGTTCTCCTGGGTGTGACTTCAGGATTGGGACGGACCGCCGGTACTTACCACAAACCGTGGGCATTATCAAGGATTCTCTCCATGGATGCCGTCTGCAGACTGGAACCATGAGGCTTCAAGGGGGAGGGTTCCTTGGCGGCCTTCATGAGCAAAGGGTTTTGCCAGTCCAAACCATCTCGACCCGGGGGGGGCGGTGTGCTACCATGACGGCGGAGTTATGGCTTCACCTTTGATCGACTGCCGGGGCCGCCTGATCCCTTCCGGGCGTTTCCCCGAGCCCAGGCTGGCCAATCCCGACGGCCTGCTCGCCCTGGGGGGCGATCTCGAGCCGGAAACTCTGCTGGCCGCCTACCGGCAGGGGATTTTCCCCTGGAGCGTCGATCCGATCAGCTGGTGGTCTCCCGACCCCCGGGCCATCATCGAGTTCGATGAATTCCGGTTTTCCCGGCGCCGGGCCCGGTATCTGCGCAACGGGGGCTTTCGGTTTTCCTTCGACGAGGCCTTCACCGCGGTGATGAAGGAGTGCGCCCGGCCTGCCCCGGGGCGGCGTTCCACCTGGATCTCGCCGGCGTTCATCCGGGCCTACAGCCGGTTGCACGACCTGGGGCACGCCCACAGCGTCGAGTGTTGGCTGGAGGATCGTCTGGTGGGCGGGGTGTATGGGGTAACGGCGGGCGGCCTGTTTGCGGGGGAATCGATGTTCTCGCGCGTCTCCAACGCTTCGACCCTGGCCCTGGCCGTTCTCCTCGGGCACCTCAAGGAGCGCGGGTTTTCCCTGTTCGATTCCCAGGTCATTTCCCCGCATACGGCCAGCCTGGGGGCCCGGGAGATCCCCCGGGAGGAATACCTTGCGCGCCTCCGGAAGGCCCTGACGCAGACCTGCTCATTTGCCTGACGGGGAGAGCGGCACCTGGAAGAAGAGTGGAAGTCTTTTCTTCTTGAGCCGATAGATAGTCGGGGCCTCTTCTCAGGGGTTCATCCCATCTGGTATACTTCCCGCGCCACCATCGTCTCCGTCTTCCTGTAAATCTGATTCCCCTTACCGATCCCTAACCGGTGCGAAGGCCATGAAAACATTCCAGTTCCCATTCCGCCGCTTTCTTCTTCCGCTCCTGATCATCGTGATTGGCTCCGGTTGTCTCCTGCCTGTCGCCCGGGCGGAAACCGAATGCCGGATCACGGACATCCGGTTCTGGCAAAGTCCAGAGGAAGCCCAGATCGTCTTCGATCTCAGTGCCCCGCCGAAGGTGACCCCCCTTGGCACCTTGAGCGATGGCACGGTGTTCTTCGACATCGAAGGGTGCCTCTTCCGGCCGGGGCGTGAACGGTACCCGCTGAACAACGCATTCGTCCAGGTACTGAACGTTCAGGCCCGGAGCGACGGGGGCGTCCGGATCTTCTTCCGGCCGGGGGCGGGGGTCAGCCAACGTACCTTCGTCCTGCCCCGCAACGACGCCAAGCCCGACCGCATCGTGATCTTCCTGACCGAGCCTCCCCAACAGCAGTTGGCCCGGCGCCAGCTGGAACAGCAGGAGGTCAGCCGCCTCAAGGCCGGCAATGTGAAGATCGTCGTCCTCGACCCGGGGCACGGCGGCGAGGACCCCGGCACCCGGGCGAACGGCATCGTGGAAAAGACCTATGTGCTGGCCATGGCCAACCTCATCAAGTCCTTTTTCGATCGCGATCCCCGGTATCGGGCGATCATCACCCGCACCGGCGACTACATCATCCCCCTGGAGCGGCGCCGGCAGATCGCCGAACAGCTCGGAGCTGACGTGTTCGTGAGCGTCCACGTCAACTTCAACCACGCCCGCCGCATCCAGGGCATTGAGGTCTACTACGAATCGCCCAAGGGGGCGGTCGGGGAGGCCGACCGTCTGGTGGCCGAGACCGAAAACCAGCAGGACGTGGTGGGCGGGGTTGGGCAAGGCCCTGTCGCCCAGATCGTCAAGCGGGACATCGTGCAGAAGCAGGCTGAGATCATGTTCCGCAGTTCCCAGCTGGCCCAGCGGCTGGAAAACCGGCTGGCGGCGGCGGTTCCCGGTCTTCCGTCCCGCGGGGTGCGGCGCGCCGGCTTCAAGGTCCTGCATTCGCTGGCCATGCCTTCCGCCCTGGTCGAACTGGGGTATACCTCCAATCTGGTCGATGCCTCCTATCTGCGCAACCCCAACGCCCAGATGCGGCTGGCCCAGGCGGTCTACCAGGGAATCGCCGATTTCCTGGAGAGCCAGGTTCTGCCCGGGGTGGACGCCTCGTATGTGCAGTATGTCAGCCAGGTGGAGGCCGCCAGGAAAGCGCAGGAGGAGCGTGCGCGAAAGGCCAGGGAACGGCGGAAGGCCCTCCTGGCCAACAGCCGGCCCTACAAGGTCCAGCCGGGAGACACCATCCCCAAGCTGGTCGCCCGGTTCAAGGTGGCCAAGGGAGTGTTCTACGAGGTGAACGACTTCAGCCGGAACCGGAAACTGAAAGTCGGAGAAACCATCCGGATCCCAGGAAAGTGACCACCTGAGGCGGCTTCGGAAGGTGGAGGGCTGATTTGGACATTCTCGCCAACCTGAAGATCAAGACCAGGCTGTTCATCACCATGGTCCTGGTGTCGATCGTCATGCTGATCCTGAATCTGTTCACGTCCGGCAAGATCCGCGAGACCGTCAAGACCCAGATCCCCCTCCAGGTGCAATCCCTCCTCGTTTCCGAATCCGCCCGGGTGGAGAGTTACCTGGAACGGTTCCGCAAGACCTGCCGGTATGTGGCGAGCCTCGATGCCACGGTTCAGTTCCTGTCCTGGAACCTTCAGCGCCCCGATGCCAAGGACGTCATTGCCCAGTGGAGCCGGGCCTTCCGGTCCCCCGTGGCGGGGTTGACGCGCCCGGAAGGGGAGAATGTCTCCGAGATCTTCGAGATCGCGGTCCTGGGGGCCGATGGAAAAACCCTTCTGCGGCTGGGCCGGAACGCCCGGGAACTCCCCCTGGCGTCGGGGCCGTTCGAGCCGTTCAAGGCGGCCATGGAGATCGGCTCCATGACCGTTGATTCCACCTACCAGTCCCCGGTCGTCTGGGCCGTCGAACCGCCGGTGGAAGCTTCCGCGGCGGCACCGGCTCCGGCCCCGGCGACAGCCCCCCCGGCCGGCGAAGGCGGGGGCGAAGGGGAAGGCGCGGGTGAGGGCGGCGCGGAAGGCGGTGGAGAAGGGGGAGAGGAACCATCCCCGGAAGAACCGGGCGAAGGAGACTCCGCCGGGGAGCCGACTGCGGATGCCGAGAGGGTGATGTATCTGGGAACCCCGGTGATTTCCGATGGCAAACTGCTCGGCGTGGTCCTGATCGGCGTCAGCCTCGACAATCTGCTCAACGCCGTCCCCTCGGTTATGGAAGCCATTGGGGGAAGGGCCTCCATCGTCACCTCCGATCCCACCCAGAACGGGTTCTACCTCGCCCATTCCAACCGGGACATGGTCCTGAACCCCCAGACCAACATCTATCTGAACACCGGCGATCTCGACCTCCAGGACAACGCCGAAAAGATCATGCAGAGCAGTGCGGTGTTCAGCCGGTTCCTGTCCGGCGACGATGCGAACATCTTCATTGCCACGGTGCCCATTCGCGGCACCTCCTGGGTATTCCTGACCTTCGTGGACACCAAGGGCATGATGAACGCCCTGGACAAGGCCCAGCAGTTTTCGATGTTCCTGATCATTTTCGGCCTGGTCATCATGACCGTTGTGACCATGGCCGTCATCCGGGGCGTCGTTGCCTCGATCCAGGTGGTCTCCAAGGGCCTGGAGGAGATTTCACGTGGACGCGGGGACCTGACCAAGCGCATCGCCGTGCTGGGCAAGGATGAGATGTCCGAAGTCTCCGAGCGGTTCAACAAGTTCATCGCCTATATCCAGAAATTGTTACTGCAGATCCAGGACGTCATCAACCGGTTGTTCTCCATGTCCCAGCAGATTTCCGATGCCACCGCCCATGCGAACGACTCCATTCAGAAGATCCTGGGCAACACCCAGCGGATCACCAAGGCCTCGAAGGAATCCTCCCTGACCCTGGAAAAGACCGCCGCCGCCATCGAAGAGATCTCGGCCAACGCCCAGCTGGTGGCGAAGCGGTCGAGCCGTGCCTTCGAGGAATCCGTTCAGAACCGGTCGAAGGCCACCCAGGGCATGGAATCCGTGCGGGAGGCATCCACCACCATCAAGGGCATCGAGCGGGCGGTCGGTGATTCCTCCCGGGTGCTCGAGGAACTGAAGTCGCAGTCCCGCCGGATCGGCAAGATCGTCCTGACCATCACGGCCATTTCCCGCCAGACCAACCTGCTGGCCCTGAATGCCGCCATCGAAGCCGCCCGGGCCGGGGAGCAGGGCAAGGGGTTCGTCGTCGTGGCCGAAAACGTCAAGAAGCTGGCGGAACAGAGCGCCAAGGCCGCCGAGGAGATCGGCGGCCTGATCAGCGAGATCCAGCACAAGACCAACAAGGCCGTCGACGAGATGAACCAGGGCAAAGAGAAGGTCCAGGAAGGCGTCGGCATCATCAACCGGGCCGGCGCCCTCCTCGACGAGATCGGCATGGCTTCTGAAAGCGTCAACGTCCAGGTGCAGGACATCAGCAAGTCGAGCGCCGAACAGAGCCGGAACATCGAGTCGATCAGCATGTCGATCGAGGATCTGTCGCTGACCACCAAGACGACCAACAGCGAGGTCGACCAGGTGCTCACCTCCATCAAGACCCAGAAGGACAACATCAACGAGATGGCCAAGATCACCAAGCACCTGTCGATGGTGTCCGAGGAATTGCGGCGCATGCTCACCAACTTCGTTCTCGAGGTCCAGGAGGAACTGGCCGCCTCGGGCAATGCCTCCCCCGGTTCTCCGGCGGCTCCCGCTGGGGAAGCGGCCCTCCCTCCCCCGCCACCCAAGGGGGATGATCCCGCCCCGGACAGCGAGGTCCCTACAGCCTCGATGGGGGAGCCCCCGGCGGCTCCCGAGCCTTCCAAGTAGAAAGCGCGGGAGCGCGGCTTCCCTCCCCTGACGTTGTCTCCCCCGTCACGCAACGGGATGGGGTGTGTCCCTGTCCGTGCCGATGACGGCGCGCCTCCCCTGACCCGCCCGGCGCCAGAGGGCCCCCGCTGACAGGCACCCCCACGGCAAGGCGGCCGGGGGTGCGGCGGTGGCGGAGAGGGAGAGGAGGGACGGCTAGCGGGTTTCCTGGTGGAGGTCCCGGAAGCGGAGGGTGTCGCGGAGCTCCTTTTCCAGGTTCTTTACGGCGGAACCGGAAAACTCCTGGAAGGCGGCCAGGGCATCATCGGCACAGCCTTCCTCGACAACATACTTCTGCATCAGGTCATGGGCGGCCGTGCGCAACCCCTCAAACCGGGCGGCCCGGGTTTCGGGGTCGTCGATGCTGTCGAGTTCGTCGAGGCTGGCCAGCAGGTGGCGCAGGGACTTTTCGCGGCTGAGGCACATCCAGGCCACGATCTGCCTGAGGAAGAGGGGGGTCTGGATGTTGGCATCGGCGTAGAGGCGGTCGTCGTAGAGAGCCTCACCGAGGCACGCCACCCGGCCCATCCCCAGGTCTTCGACGGCGACGACGGGAATCGGGAGGCGGGGAGTGTTGGAGGCGTAGAACCAGGCGTCATTCAGGCCGTCGAGATCGAGGTTGTAGCAGTCGTCGTCACCGACGGCCAGCAGGTGGAGGTCTTTGGTGGCCGTCAGGCCGGTCATTTTCGCGTTGAGCAACGAGCAACAACTGCGAACCAGCAGTTTTGGGACCCCCTGGATGATGGGGGAGGGGAAAGTCTGGATCCAGGCGCGGAAGGGGGCGCCGATGTTGTTGGTGGGGTCGCAGAACTCGTCGTCATTGAACCGGATGCCGCTGCCGAGCGCCTGGAGGACGGCATTGAAGTGCTGGGGGTTGGACAGGTTCTTGTAATCGGCGTGCAGGAACATCATGACCGAACCGCCCTTGCCCATGAAGCCCTTGAGGGCGGCGATTTCCTCGGCCGAATAGGGTTGTTTGGGGGCGGTCATGATCACCCCGAAGGCGCCGTCGAGGGATTCGGCCGTGAAGGCCTTGCTGGCGCTCTTGAGCGAAAAGCCCAGGTGGTTGTAGAGGTCCATGCGCATGCCGGCGAATTTGCCGGTGAAGTAGTCGATGTTGCCGTGGGCGCAATCGACCAGGATGTTCTTGGGAAGCACCTCGATGGCGATGGAGGACGTGTCAATGATCTCCTTGCCCTGGAAGAGGACCGCGATCAGCTCGACCTTTCCCAGCCAGGTCAATTCGACGGGGAACGGGAAGGACCCACTGCCTTTGGCTTTCACGGCCACCTCGGCGGTACCCAGGAGGTTGGCGTTGTCCATCGAGGAATGGTAGAGCGCCAGGGAGTACCCCTTCTGGTCTTCCTTGGCGGGGTTCTTCACATCGACCAGCACGGTGAAGGGGCGGCGGATGTAGATGTTCTTGGCATTGGTGCCCATACCGGCGATCTTGGGCTGGGCGACCCCGGACCCGGCGGGGGTGGTGAGGGTCCCGTCGGCGGTCACGACCTGGTCGGGCTGACGCTCGTCCTGCGAAACCGCCTGGAACTTGTAGGTGGTGCTGGGCCGCAAGCCGGTCAGGGTCAAGGTGTGGACCGTCACGAAGGGGTCGAGGGCTTTTTCGGAGGTGAGGTCGGAGGTGCCGTACAGGACCTTGGTGTTCGAGGTCTTGTTGGTGGCCCATTGGATGGTGGCCGAATTGGCCGTCAGGGAGATGACCTGGGGTTCCTTGGTGAAGGCCAGGGCGCTCTGGTTGCTGATGAACTGGATGGTCTTGCCGTCGGTGTAGCTGTCGATGGTGCCATCCTGATCGGTGCGGAACACCTTCATCTTGTAGAAGGCGTATTTTTCGAGGGTCTCCTTGTTTGGGTGGCCGAACGAGTTCTTGGCACCGACTGAGATCACCCCGTAGGTTGGTCTGGCAAGGTCGAGAAGGGGATACCCGGAAGAGGTCCTACTGCCGTGGTGACCGGATTTCAGGACCGTGCAGGGGAGCTTGTCGCGGAACAGCTCGATGGCCCGGCCTTCGGCGCCCTTTTCGGCATCTCCGGTGAAGAGGTAGCTGATCTTGCCGGCAGTGGCCCGGAAAATCAGCGACTGCTCGTTGGCGGTGCTTTTCACCACTTCACCCCGCTGGATCAGCCGCGGGGGTTGGCTGGGGGCGCGGGGGGTCTCGTCGGCATGGATGACCTCAACCTTGATGCCCTTGCCCCAGTCGAGGGTCGAACCGTTCAGAACCTTGTTGTAGGGGATGTTCTTGGCCTTGATCTGCTCATACATGCGCATGTAGAGCAGGGCATCGGAACTGCTCTCCTCGGGATCACCGGAACCGAGGGTGTCGGAGGAAAACTGGAATTCGCCGATGGGGATGGCCGACAGCAGGTCGATGAACCCGCCGAAATGGTCGCGATGGGGGTGGCTGATGATGCAGGTGTCGATCCTGGAGATGCCTTCCCGTTTCAGGTAGGGGATGATAACCCCGTTGGCCGCGTTGGCCCGGTCGTCACCGGCGTCGAGCAGGATGGTCTTCTCAGCCGTACGGATCAGGATGGCATCACCCTGGCCGACGTTGAGAAAGGTGACCCGCAGGAGAGGGGCGGCCGCAACAGAAACCGCGCACAGGCAAAGGATGACCAGAAGGAGGGAGAGGCGCGTCTGCCTGATACTCATTACTCTTCTACTCCTTATGGGGGTCGAATGGTACCCCTAGAGCGGCAATATTCAATTCTACTGATCACTTTGGGGGGGTGTCAATCTTGGGTGGGAAACTTTCTCTGAATTTCCCCCTGACGATCCGGAACGGGCCGTAGCCCCCCGGACGACACCGCGATGTTCCGGGGCCGCGGGCCAATCCGCCAAACAGGCAGACCGGCCTGGAACATCCCTCGAGGCCAATATGAGGAGGGCCGTGGAGATTTCGGGAAACGGGGCCCCCACGTTTCCGGGGGGGGCGGGGGAAGACGGTCAGAGGACGATGTCATCACCCGATCGGGGTTCGGAGGAGGGGGCAGGCGAAAGGGAATCGGAGCGCTTGGAGGCAAGGCTCACCCGCACCGGGAGAACCCGCAGTTCGGGCACATGACACAGCCGCCGTCGTGGTTCAGTCGGCCGCCGCATTCGGGGCAGGGAATCCCGGGGGCATCGGGGGCGGGAGAGGCCTCTCCGGCGGCCCCCGGGTCGGTGGCCGCCGGGGCGGCTGCCTGCGGCTTGTTCACCACGTTGGGCACCGTCACCTGCTGTTGGTAGAACTGCTCAATGGCCCGGCCGATGGCGTCGGGGCAGGAAAGGACCTTGCGGCCGTTGGGACCCGATTTCTTGAGGGTGGAGAGACAGCGGATGCCCTTCAGCTGGTCGATGATCTCCTGCACGTCGATGCCGGCCCGCAAGGCCATGGAGGCCAGGCGGGCGGTGGCTTCCGACTGCGAGGGACAGCCGCCGGCCCGGCCGAGGCTGGTGAAAACCTCGCAGATGCCCTGATCGTCGGAGTTGACGGTGACGTACAGGTTCCCGCACCCGATCGGGGTGCGCTCGGTTGCCCCCGTGGTACGGTTCGGGCGGGGGCGGGGCACGATCCGGGGCGGGGTTGTGCCCTGGGGGCCTTTGGCTGATCCGGTGGTCAGGACCTGGGCCTGCCGACTGCCGTCGCGGTACACGGTGATGCCTTTGCAACCGAGGGTGTGGGCGAGGCGGAAAACGACCTCGACATCCTTGATCGTCGCCTCGTGGGGGAAGTTGACGGTCTTGCTGACCGCGTTGTCGGTGTTCTTCTGGAAGGCGGCCTGCATGCGGACGTGCCACTCGGGGGAAATCTCATGCGAGGTGACGAACACTTTCCGCACCCAGTCGGGGATCTCCGGGATGCCCTTGAGATGGCCCTGGTCGGCCACTTTCCCGAGCAGTTCCTTGGAATAAAAGCCCTTTTCCTGGGCAATGGCCACGAACTGAGGGTTGACCTCGAACAGGCGCTCTTTCTCGAGGACATTCTTGGCAAAGGCCACGGCGAAGAGGGGCTCGATGCCGCTGGAACAGCCGGCGATCAGGCTGATGGTGCCGGTTGGGGCAATGGTGGTCACGGTGGCGTTCCGCAGGGGGGCCATGCCGCGCTTTTGCAGGGTGGACCCCGGGAAATTCGGGAACTGGCCCCGTTCGCGGGCGAGCTGGCCAGAGGCCTCCCAGGCTTCGCGGCGGATGAAGCGCATGAGGTCTTCGGCAAGGGTGAGGGCCGCCTCGGAGTTGTAGGGGAGGCGCAGGGCGATGAGGAGGTCGGCCCAGCCCATGACCCCGAGGCCGATCTTGCGGTTGGCTTTGGTCATCTGTTCGATTTCGGGAATGGGGTACCGGTTGACCTCGATGACGTTGTCGAGAAAGCGGACGGCGAGGTGGACGACCTGTTTGAGCCGGTCGTAATCGACTTTGGGCGCTTCGCCGGGCGCCGTGGTGACGAACCGGGCGAGGTTGAGAGAACCGAGGTTGCAGGATTCGAAGGGCAGGAGAGGCTGTTCACCGCAGGGGTTGGTGGATTCGATGGCGCCGACGTGGGGGGTGGGCTGGTCGCGGTTGAGGCGGTCGATGAAGACGACTCCGGGTTCCCCATTGCGCCAGGCGCGTTCGACGATCATGTTGAAGACCTTCGAGGCCTTCAGGGTCTTGACCACCTTGCCACTGCGCGGATTGACCAGATCGTATTCCCCGTCCCGCTCGAGGGTTTCCATGAACTCGTCGGTGATGGCCACTGAGAGGTTGAAGTTGGTGAGGGACTGGTCGTCCTCCTTGGCGGTGATGAACTCGAGGATGTCGGGGTGGTCGATGCGCAACATGCCCATGTTGGCCCCGCGCCGGGTGCCGCCCTGCTTGATCGTCTCGGTGGCGGTGTTGAACACCTTCATGAACGACACCGGCCCCGAGCTGACGCCGCTGGTGCTGGCCACCAGGTCGTTGGCGGGCCGCAGGCGGCTGAAGCTGAACCCGGTTCCCCCGCCCGACTTGTGGATGAGGGCGGCCTGCTTGATCGCCTCGAAGATACCGTCGAGCGAGTCGGGAACAGGCAGGACGAAGCAGGCGGCGAGCTGGCCGAGGGGCTTGCCGGCGTTCATCAGCGTGGGGCTGTTGGGCAGGAAATCGAGGTCGGTCATGATGCGGTAGAAGGCCTCTTCGAGGTCTTCCGCCTGCCAGGTGGAGGTGGGGAAACCGGGTTCCGGGGCGGCGATGGCCCGCGCCACCCGACGGAACAGGCCATCGACGGTCTCGATGACCCTCCCCTCAGGGTCTTTGGTGAGGTACCGCTTCTCCAGGACCTTGAGGGCGTTTTCAGAAAGGCGCTGTTCGAGGTCGTTGAGATGGAACAGGTCGGCCATGGTTGCAGGTCCTCCTCGAGGGGGTGGGATGCAGGGGCGGTCAGCCGGCAAGCTGTCGGAGGGGGGTGAGCAGGCGGGGAAGGTCAGCGAAGGGGGAGGGGACCAGCTCGACCCGGCCAAGGGCGGTGGGCAGGACGAGGGTGAGGGATTCGGAGGATCGTTTCTTGTCCTGGACCATGGCCTGGATGATGGCATCGAGCGACCATTCCCGGGGGATGGTCGTGGGGAGGCTGAAGGAGGTCAGGAACTCCGCCAGGGAGGCGGAGTAGTCCTCTTTCAGGATGCCCATGCCGCGGGCGACGGCGAGGGCCGACAGCATGCCCAGGCCGACCGCCTCGCCGTGATGCAGTCGGCGGAACTCACCCAGCAGTTCGAACGCGTGGCCGAAGGTGTGGCCGAAGTTGAGGATGGCGCGCGGCCCCTGCTCGAGCTCGTCGGCCTGGACGATCTCCTTCTTGATGTGGATCGAGCGGCGTACCAGGCGCTGAAGGAGGTCGAGATCGCGGGCCTGGAAGGCCTCGCGGTTCTTCAGGATGAATTTGTAGTAGGCGGCGTCGGCAATGGCGCCGTGTTTGACGGCCTCGACGAGGCCGTAGGCCACCTGGGTCAGGGGCAGGGTTTTGAGGGTGGCGACGTCGATGCCGACCAGGGCGGGCTGGTAGAAGGCGCCGACGAGGTTTTTGCCCTCGGGGGTATTGACCCCGACCTTGCCGCCAATCGACGCATCGACCATGGCCAGGATGGTGGTGGGGATCTGGATGAAGGGAAGGCCGCGCTTGCAGGTGGCGGCGACGAAGCCGCCGAGGTCCCCGATGACGCCGCCGCCGAGGGCGATGAGGGGGGAGCGGCGGTCGAACCCGGCCGCGAACAGCCGGGGGTACAGGGAAAGGGCGGTGTCGAGGGTCTTGTGGGGCTCACCGTCGGGGAGGATGACCTCGACGGTTTCGAACCCGCGCGAGCGCAGTTCGGCGACGAGAGGCTGGAGATACCAGCGGGCCACGACGTCGTTGGTGACGATGGCGCACTGGCGGTTGAAGCGCAGGCGCAGGATCTTGGCCACGATCTGGGGGAAGATCTCGCGCCCGAGAACGATCTCGTAGGTGTGTTCGCGGCGGACGGAAAGTTTCTGGATCTCCATGGACAGCGTGCACCCTCCCGGCGGGGTTGACCTTACCACACCGGCCCCCGGAGGGCAAGATCAGACGCGCATCTTCGGGAAAAGGCGGCGGGCGTTGGCGAGGAGGGAATCGGCGAGGGTATCGACCGGCAGGCCCCTGGTCTTGGCCAGTCCTTCGGCGGTCATGGCGAGGAAGGCCGGCTCGTTGACCTTGCCCCGGCGGGGTTGGGGGGCGAGATACGGGCAGTCGGTCTCGAGATGGATGCGGTCGGCGGGGAGGAACCCGAAGATGGCGCGGGTTTCCTGGTTCTTGGGGTAGGTGAGGGGCCCCCCGACCGAGAAGTCGAAGCCGAGGTCGAGGGCTCGCCTGGCCTGGTCGAGGGTTCCCGAGAAGCAGTGCAGAAGAACCCGCGGCGGGGGCGGGGAGGAGGCGGCGAGGGCGAAGAAGTCGTCGAAGGCCTCGCGGATGTGGACCACGGCCGTGGCCTGGAGGCGGCTGGCCATCTCCCACTGGGCCTGGAAGACGCGGCGCTGAACGTCGCGCGGGGAGAAGTCGTAATGGTAGTCGAGGCCCATCTCGCCCAGCGCGACGACGCGCTCGTCGGCCAGGAGTTCCTCCAGCTCGGCCGCCGCCGAATCGCTCCAGCCGCTGGCGTCGTGGGGGTGGACGCCGACGGCCGCCCAGACGGCGGGGTACCGGCGGGCGAGGTCGAGGGCGGCCCGGCTGGTCGGGAGGTCGGTGCCGACCGTCAGCACGGTGCTGATCCCGGCGGCGGCGGCCCGGTCGAGGACGGCAGGAACAGCGCCGGCGAGCTTCTCGTCGGTCAGGTGGGCGTGGACGTCGATGAGGTGGAGGGGCATGGGGCCTCCTTCAGGGGATCCCTGCTTCCGGTCGGGGGTGGGGGGGGGGCCGTCACCATCG
>CAZKPI010000051.1:0-14997 GCA_964554555.1 uncultured bacterium | reverse complement strand
AGTTCAGGGGGGCGGGGGGGGCCAGGGGATCGACCCCCGCCGCCGCCGCCGCGGGGGCCTGCTCGGCGGTGGCCACGGTCGCGACCGGCTGGTCGCCCTCGGTCTTCTTGCGCCGGCCGGGTTTGAGGACCAGCATGTCGAGCAGGAGGATGCCGATGATGACGGGCACCCCGATCACGGCGACCTGGTTCTTCTTGTAGAATTCCTGGAATTCTTCTCTGGTCACGTCCGCCCTCGCGTTTATTGGATGAAGAAGGTCTTCAAGGTGAGGGTGAGATTCATCTTCCCTTCCTTGTCGCAGATGGGGGGTTTGATCACCAGGTTGCTGACCTTGGTCAGCCGCCCCAGCGAGTTTTCCACCTCCCACAGGAAGTGCTTCATCTGTTCATAGGACCCGGTGACATTCATGGTGAACGAGAACTCGAGGTAGTTGGGCGGGGCCCCGGGAGCCGGGGCGGGCCGCACGTAGGTGGAGTTCAGGATGCTGATGCCGAACGCCTGCGCCTTTCGCTGGACCTGATCGATGAACAGAGTGTAGCTGGCCGTTTTGCCCAGCAGGGCCTCGAACCGTTCCAGCTCCGCCCGCCGGGTGTTGACCTGGGCCATGATGGCGTCAATCTGCTGTTGACGCTGGGTATAACTCTTCTGCCCCTCGGCGATCTGGGCCTGCAGTCGCCTGAGGTCCTCGGCCTTCTTGGCCAGGGCGGCCTTCTGGTTCTTGTCGACATACCCCTGGAAGTACAGGAACCCGGCGATGGCCGCCGCGATCAGGCCATAGCTGACCGCCCGCTCCACGATGGACCGCATCCGAGTCTTCACGTCTCTTCCTCCGTCCGGGGCCTATTGCTTGCCCGTATAGGTCAGGGACAGCGTGAAGGCGGTGATCACCCGGTCCTCCAGCACCTTGTTGGCGTTCTGGACCAGGAAGACCTGCGAGAACCGCCCGGAAGCCTGGAGCCGGCTGATGAACTCCAGCACGTCGTTGATGGTGATCGCCTCCCCCTCGATGGTGAACTGGCCGCCCTGGGCCGAGAAGTCCTTGGGGTTGAAATCCTTTACCGAGACCCGCTCGGGGACGGTGTTCTCCAGGGTGAACAGGAAGTCCACCCAGGAGGAGGCCGGCGTGTCGAGGTTGGCATTGAGGAAGTCGATGCGGCTCTTGAGGGAATTGATGACCGCGAGGGGTGGCTGGAGGTCGCCAATGCGCTTGTTGAGGTCGCGCAGTTCGGCTTCCGCTTTGTCCACCTCGTCCTGGGCCGTCTTCAGCTGGAAGGCATTGCGGACGCTCATCGAGCCGATCCAGGAGATGCACAGGACGATGGCCGTGGCGGCGAGCAGGATGCCCACCACGTCGCGCGGCAGGCTCTTGTACTCACGGGGCAGGAGGTCGAACCGGAATTTCATGGCCTACCCCCGCAGAAAGGCGCCGCAGGCGGGGGCGAGCGAGTTGCGCTCGTGCGCCTCGACCTCACTGCCGCTGACATACAAACGGTAGAGATCGGACACCGGCCGCACCTTGGTGTTGAAGTTGGCGCCAAGGATGACGCCGATGTTCTGGAAGTTCGCCCCGCCGCCGGAGATGATGATCTCGTGGACGTTGAACTCCCGGAACCGGGTCAGATAGCTTTCGATCGCGCTGAAGATCTCCCGGGTCAGCACCGAGAACACGTTCTTGATGACGGTGAAGTTGTACAGGCCCTCCTGCTCGGGCGAGGCCTCGGGCAGGAAGAAGATCTCGTTGCGCTTGAACTGGTCGGCCTCGGATTCGGGCACATGAAAATGCTTGCTGATCTGCTTGGTGAAGTCGTAGCCGCCGATCGGCCGGTTGAGGAAGGTGCGGATCTGGCCGTCGCGGAACACCCCGATCGAGGTCGTCTCGTTCCCGAGATGGACCAGGACGATGTTTTTGCCTTTGCATTCCTCGGAGACCAGGTAGCCTTCCACCAGGTTGGCAACGTTGAAAAAGTTGGTGTCCATCACCTGAGGGTTGACACCGGCCTTTTGCAGGAGGCCCCCCAGCTCGATCACGTTGTTCTTCAGCACGGCCACCGCGACGATGATTTCCTCTTCCTCCCAGGGGCCGACGACCGTATGGTCGATGTACCAGTTCTCGATGGGGAGGGGCATGATTGGCCCGAAATCCTCGCGGATGGCTTCCTCCGTTTCTTTCTTCGAGTAGCGGGGGGGCGACACCATCAGGTTGGTCAGGGCGCCATGATCGGGCATCAGCACCAGGGCGTTCTCGTAGTCGACCTTCCCCTCGGCGACCAGGGAACGGAAGGCCTTGGCGACCGGCAGGGGATCCATGATCGGGAACTCGATGAACGTCGAGGCCACGAACTCCCGGGGCGAGGCAACGGCCAGGCATTTGCTGAGGCGGATCTCGCCGGGGGCGGCCGATTCCAGCCGCAGAAGGCGCATCTCGAAGGTGCCGAGATCCAAAAGGAGGTTGTAGCCTGATCTGCTCGTGACGGCCATTGGTTCAGCCCATGTTGACCATGATGAATTCCTCGATGGGGACCTCGCCCTCGAGCACCTTCTGCAGGCAGGCCTCCTGAATGGTGGGGATCTTCTGTTCGCGCAGGTGTTTCAGCAGAGCCACGGCCGACTGGCGCTGGCTGATCAGTTCCTTCAGGGCCTGGTTCACCTCGATGACCTCGAACAGCCCGGTGCGGTCGCGGAACCCGCTGTTGTTGCAGGACTTACAGCCGGCGCCTTTGTAGAAGGTGTGGTTCTTGTAGGCTTCGAAGTCGAGACCCAGCGTGGCCAGGATGTAGGGGGTCGTCTCGACCTTCGTCTTGCAGGAGGGACAGATCTTGCGCACCAGCCGCTGGCCGACCAGCACGCACAGAGCGCTGGCAAACAGGTAGGGATCGACGCCGATGTTCTCGAGGCGGCTGACCGTCTCGATGGCGCTGTTGGCGTGGATCGTGGAGAAGACCATGTGGCCGGTGAGGGCCGCCTTGACCGTGATCTCGGCCGTTTCAAAGTCGCGGATTTCGCCGACGAGGATGACGTCGGGGTCGAGGCGCAGGATCGAGCGCAGGCCCTTGGCGAAGGTCAGCGACCGGTTGGGGTCGACCTTGTTCTCGAAGACCTGCATCTGGTGGACGCCGGGGATCTTGAATTCGACGGGATCCTCGATGGTGATGACCTTGACCTGGCGGTTGTTGATCAGCGAGATGGCCGAGTACAGGGTCGTGGTCTTGCCGGACCCGGTGGGGCCGGCGATCAGGCAGAGGCCCCAGGGCCGCCCGATGTTGTATTCGAACAGCTTCAGCTCGTTTTCGTGGAAGCCGAGGGTCTTCAGTTCGAGGTTGACACGGCCCGAGTCGAGGATGCGGATCGTGCAGTTCTGCCCGTAGATGGACGGCAGGATGGCGACGCGGAACTCGATCTGCTGGTTCTTCACCCGCAGTTTGAAACTGCCGTCCTGGGGCATGTACCGTTCGGTGATGTCGAGGTTCGACATGATCTTGATGCGGGAGATGAGGGCCAGATGCGCGGCCTTCTCAATCGGCATGATGTCGTACAGGATGCCGTCGATGCGGTAGCGGACCTGGATGTAGTTCTCGAATGCCTCGAGGTGGATGTCAGAGGCGCGCATCTTCACGGCATCGAGGATGACCTTGTTGACCAGGGTGACGATGGCCGTCTGGTCGGACTCGCGCTTCAGCTCTTCGAGGTTGACCTCGGTCATGGCGGAACTGGGCCCGAAGTAGGTGGTGTTGGCCGCGGCCTCGTCCTTGGAGAACTCCAGCTTGACGTCGCGCAGGAGTTCCTCGACGGGCACGTTCTCGAGCACGTTCTGGGGCCGGTAGATGACGTCGTTGATGATGTGGATGATCTGGGATTTCATCGCCAGCACCCACTTGATGAACATGTATCCGGTCGCCAGCTTGATGCTGTCGAACATCTTGGTGTTCGTGGGATCGAAGACGGCGATGGTCAGCGATTTGGGTTCCTTGCGCAGGGGGATGAAATGGTAGGTCTTGATCAGGTTCTCGGGCACCTGCCGGATCAGTTCCCGGTTCAGCTCGACCGTGTCGAGGTTGACGAACTCGATGCCGTGCTGGGCGGACAGGGCGCGGAACAGCGTCTCTTCGGTCAGGACCTTGGCCTCGATCAGCAGTTCCCCGACCTTCTTGCGGACCGATCCCTGTTTTTTCAGGGCGGCCTCGAGCTGGGCCTGCGTGCAGGCCTTCATCTCGACGAGAATCTCGCCGATCCGTTTGCGTTTCAGGAAATCTTGCGCCATAGGCTGAAGCTGGTCCTTCCTAGAGGATATCGGCAGGAGCGGAGGCTTTGTTTACCCGGTTAATATACTCCAAGACAGGAGAAAGGGAAGAGGAAATCCCGGGGCAGGCAGGGAAAGGTTCTGGGGCGCCGGGGAAAGCGCCCCCGGGCGCCCCGAAGCGCCCCCCGTGCCAACGCTGGATGGTTTCAATAATTGACCCCGGACTTGTCCTTGATTTCGACATCGACGAAATCAAGGGCCTTCCCCAGGGAGGGGGGACTGCTGTAGGTGAGGGGGTTCTTGTTTCCGAAATTGTACAGGAGGGTATCTGTTCCCACCCCGTCGAATTTTCCGGCCCCGCTGGTGGGGTCCTCGTCGATGAAGGCGAGTTCCTTGTCGATGTTGAACAGGTCGTTGGCCGGGTCATCGTCAAAGAAGTAGGCCGAAGGTTTGATGCCGGTCCAGTACAACGGCTCGCCGGTCTGGGCATCTTCCAGGCGCGGCAGTTGGGGCAGATACTTGAGATTCCCCCGCCGTTTGGGCTCACCCGACAGGATCTGGAAGGGGCCGGCCGTCAGCTCGCAGTCGGTGCTCGTGGTGGCGTTGGTGATCAGATAGATGCCAGCGCCCGTGGTCACCGCAACGCGGAAGGGCCCGCGGCCCTGGTCGCCCTTGAACTCGTCGAGGACCTTGCGCAAGTTGGCGGCGTTCTGCTTCAGCACCGACCGGCGGGCGTCGGTGGCGTAATCGAGGTAGTAGGGAACCCCCAGGCCGGCCAGAATGGCCAGGATGGCCACCACCACGACCAGCTCGATGAGGGTGAAACCGGTTCTGGGCGGGAAAGGCATGCGTTATCTCCCTTTTACCAATCTCGGTAGTAGGTGCCGTCGAGGGCCTGAACGAAACCCCGCATGGTGGCGGTCGCCGGGGGGACGGACACGTCGAACACCCCGCTGGCTTTGGTGTGCACATCCGGAGGGTCGATCAGCCCCGGGGTGTAGGTGCTGGTGGTGGTGACGGGGGTGGCCGAGGCGTAGTGCTGGGTCCAGATCGGGGCCTGGATGAAGGGGTTGCTGGGGATGAATTTCAGGTAGGCCCGGGGGTTGAAGGTTCCCATGTAGTTTCCAGAGGCGTCGAATACCGTGTAGGGAATGGTCGTGGTCAGGGAACCAATGCTGGGAGGATACAAGAAGCAGTCCGGGATGGACAGCAGGGCGGCCCGGACATTGGCCACCCCGGCGGCCCGCAGGTCCCGTTCGATCGCCTTTTCGCAGTCGTCGTGCCAGTTCTGGATGGCCCGCCGCATCAGCCGCAGATTGTTCTGCAGGTCGGTTTCGAGCAGGCGGACCGTCACGATTTCGGCGGTGGGGACGAGCGACAGCGACAGGATGGCGAGGATGGAGACAACCACCAGCAGTTCAATGATGGTCAGGCCGCGCCGCCCGGGGTTCCGGCCGCTCGTCGTGCTCACCATTCGTCGGTACTACTGCCGTCGATGGCCAGCCCGGCCCCGACCGACCAGACGTTCTTGACCCCGGTGGCGGTGGTCGGCCAGGCCTCCTCGCGGTAGGTCTTGTTGGGCCCGGCCGTGTCGGTGGCGGCACCAAACTCGAAACGGGCATTCGCCGCCCATCCCGAAAAAGGATGCGGGGGAATGTGGCGGATGAACCGGCGGTTGATGGTGACCGACACCCCGGCCCGGGAATCGAAGGACAGGTGGTCAGGATCGGTGGCCACGGTGAACGAGGCGCCAGGGGCATGGAGGGGATTGACGAAACTCGCCGGCGAGAGGGGGAAGAGCAGTCCCAGTTCCGTGGCAGAAGCCAGGGCCTGTTTGAACGCCTTCTGGCGGATGCTGGGGCTGGTGTTGGCGGCCTCGATTTTGTCCCACATCTGGCGGGAGACGTAGGACTTGTAGGAGTCGCGTGCGGCGTCGAGATCGGTGAGGATCTCGCGCAGGCGGTTCTCGCGGTCGCGCTGCTGCATCAGGCGAAAGGAGGGAAAGATCAGCGCCGCCATCAAGGCGAGGATGGTCGTCACCACCATCAGCTCGATGATCGTCACACCCCTCACCTGCCGGTGCCCGCCCCGGTGGCGAACAGGGCAGGGGGAAAGCGGCTGCGGCCGCCCCGCATGGGGGATTGGCTCGGGCGCCCTCACCTCATTGCCCCGCTTCCAGGATCGCCATTCCCTGTGACCCTCTTACTCTTTCTTCAGCAAGGGGAGGAACAGGTCGGCCGATTTCAGGATGTCGACGGCCCGCAACAGCTGGGAATCGTATTTGTTGATCACGTATTCCTGCAGGCTTCCCTTGGTGAAGCTGTCGGGCGGCTCGATCAATCCGCTCGGCACGTAGGTGTCACTGGCGGGAACGGCGACACTGCCGCTGGCCGGCGCTTCGGCGGAGGAAGTGGCGGTGCCGGCGGCCGCAGGAGCGGCAAGAGCCGCGGATTTGGAGGCTTCGGCGGCCTTGGCCAGCTTCTCCTCCTCCTCGATCTGTTTGGCGATCTCCTTGCGTTCCTCGTCGGACACCTTGGGCAGATCGACCTCGATATCGGGCTCGATCCCTTTCTTGTGGATGTTGACGCCGGACGGGGTGTAATAGAGGGCGGTGGTCAGGGCCAGCGCGGACCCGTCGTTGAGACTGATGACGGTTTGCACCGACCCCTTGCCGAAGCTCTTCTTTCCGAGCAGGATGCCGCGCTTGTTGTCCTTGATGGCCCCGGCCACGATCTCGGAGGCGGAGGCCGACCCCTCGTTGATCAGCACGATCAGCGGGATCAGGGGGTGGGACTGGAAGAAGGAACTGTAGGTGTTCTTTTCGCCGTCGCGGCCCTTGATCGAGACGATGTCGCCCTTGGGGATGAACTTGCGGCCGACCTCGACCGCCGCGGTCAGCAGTCCGCCGGGATTGTTGCGCAGGTCGAGGATGATGGAGGTGACCTTGGCCTTTTCGAGGGCCAGCATGGCCTTTTCGAGATCCTCGGCCGAGGTCTGGATGAACTGGGTCAGCCGGATGTACCCGATGTTCGGCTTGATCACCCAGTATTTGACGCTCGGGATCTTGATGATCTCGCGAATGAGGCTGTAGTCCTTGGCTTCCTTCTCGCCTTCGCGCAGGACCGAGATGACCACCTTGGACCCCTCGGGCCCGCGCAGGAGCTTGACCGCGTCGTGCAGGGCGATATCGATCACGTCCTTCCCGTCGATCTTGATGATCATGTCGCCCGCCTTGATGCCGGCCCGAAAGGCCGGGGTGTCCTCGATCGGGGAGATGACCGTCAGCATGCGGCCCTTCACGGTGATGACGATGCCGAGCCCGCCGAACTCACCCTGGGTCTCGACCTGCATCTCCTTGAAGGACTTGGGTTCCATGAAACGGGAATAGGGGTCGTCAAGCACTTTGAGCATGCCTTCGATGGCCCCGTAGACCAGTTTGTTCTCCTCGAGGTTTTCGTCGACGTAGTCGGACTTGATGATCTCCATCACCTTGCGGATCAGGTCGAGCGATTTGAAATAGGTGATGTTGGTGCTGGTGGCCGACAGGGCCCCGGCCAACCCCAGCACGAGCACGAAAGCCAGGAAGGGACGGAAGGAACGGGTCGAGGGAAGGAACCGCTTCATGAGACACTCCTTGGATCGATGGCCGACGGAACGCCCGGCGATGACATTCCCCGACAGTGTAGCACAGACGGTACCGGGGTGCCAGATCCGGGGCGGGGGAGAAATGACAGGACAGGACGAACGGACAGACGGCGGCCGGCCCTCCGGACGGCCGGGGCCATCTAGGGCAGGCGGGGCAGGAAGGGCAGGGGATCCTCGTTGCGGCCGCCGAACCGGATCTCGAAATGCAGGCGTGACCGTTTCACGCCGAGCACCCGGCCGATGGTCTCGCCGGCCTGGACGATCTGGCCAAGCCCGACCCACATATCGTCGAGATTGCCGTAGACGGTGGAGAAGCCCTTCTTGTGGCCGAGGATGATCAGGTTGCCGAACTGGCCCAACGGCCCCTTGAACAGCACCTTGCCGAGGGCGGCCGCCTGCACCTCGGTCTCCCCGTTGACCAAAATCTCCAGACCGGGCGGGGTCCCCGAGGCGGTCTCCTGGAAGCCCAGCAATTGGACCTGCTGGACCGGCCACCGGAAGGCCAGCCGGCCGGGATTGGCGGCCACCGACCCGGAGGCGGCGGCGGCCATGGCCTGGCCGGCGGGCGGCGGCTCCTCGGGGGGCGTCGGCCCTTCCACCGGCTCCACCTCGGCCGGCTGTCGCGTCCGCATCGACTCCAGGCGGCCGATCTCCTGCTCGAGGGCGGCCTGGCTCTGCTTCAGCCGTTCCTGGCGGGCCAGAAACAGCTTCCGCTCAAGGAGCAGGGTCTCGAGCATGGCCGACAGGCCCGACATTTCGGTGGTCAGATCCTCCTGGCTCTTGCGGTTCAGGGCCACCAGCTCGACCTGCCGTTTCTGTTTTTCGGCCAGGGACCGGGCGTCGAGCGTCAGCCGGTCGGCCTGCGCCTTCAGGGCCTCGAGCAGTTGCCGGTCCCCCTGCAGGAGGTGCCGGACCATCTGGAAGCGGTTGAGGAAGGAATTGAGATCGCGGGCGGCGAGGATGCTGGTGATCAGCGTTCCCTGCCGGATCTTGTGCAGGTGGACAAGCCGGCTCCGGAACCGGGCCCGGATTCCGGCGATCTTTGTCTGGCCGTCCTTGATGGCCAGGCCCAGATCGATGATCTGCTGGTCGAGCAGGGCCGACTCGCTGGCCAGGGCGGCCGTCTCGGCCTGCAGGGCGGCGACCCGCTCCTGCTTCCTGGCGATCTGGCTCTCGAGCTTGCGGACGTGGGCCCGGGTGTCCTTGACCTTCAGGGCCAGGAACTCGCTCTCCACCCGCATGGCCTCCAGCTGTTCCTGCAGACGGGCCAGCCGCTCGGGAGGGGCGGCCATGGCCGGCCTGACCAGCGACAGCCAGGGCAAAGGCAAACCCAGCAGGAGAGCCAGCAGGAACCCCCTCGCCAAGCCCGGAGCCCTGCCCCGGCCGGCACGACCCCGGACGGGCTTCCCCGGCATCGCCCGGGATGGCGGCTCGCCGCCCCCGTCTCGTGCCTTGCCGGGGGCCCTGACCCGCCGGACCGCCCCGCCGTCGAGGGGCATGCTCACATCTCGCGTCCGAAGGCGTTGAGATCGCGCAGGGACAGCAGGCTTCCGGAGATGCCCAGGACGATGCCCATCAGGCAGAGCTTGATGGACAGCTTGAACAGGTGGGCGGCGGCGAGATCGAAGGTGAAGAAGGGGACCAGCGCCGCCAGGCGGGTCATGATGAAGGGGGCCCCGAACAACAGCAGGACCAGGGCGAGAGCCGCCCCCAGCAGTCCGTGGATGAACCCCTCGATGATGAACGGCCACCGGATGAACCAGTTGGTGGCACCCACCAGCTTCATGATCACCACCTCCTCGCGCCGCATGAACAGCGTGAGGCGGACGGTGTTGTAGACGATGAACAGGGACGACAGCCCGAGCAGGATGATGACCAGGACACTGCCGATCCACAGCAACTGCGACAGCCCCTGGAATTGCCGGAACGCCTCCTCGCCGTATCCCACGCTCTCGACCTGGGGCATGGCCTTCAGCCGGGCCAGGAGGCCGGGCAGGTCGGCGGCGGACCGGATCTTCATCCGGATCGTGTAGGGCAGGGGGTTGTTCCCCTCACCCAGACCGATCTGCAGAAGGTTCTGGTCGGCGGGATCGGTGAACAGCTCCCGGGCGGCGGCCTCGGGGGTCACCACGGTGACATCCGTCACCTCCTCGAACCCGGTGATCTGCAGTTTGAGGGCGCTGACCCGGTCAGAGGGGGTGCCGGGCACCAGGAAGGCGGTGACCATCGCCTCCTCCTGGAGGCGGTCGAGGAAGAATTCCATGTTCATGGTGGCCAGCAGGAAGGTTCCCATCAGCAGGAGGGCCACCGCAATGGTGGAGACGGTCACGAAGGTCATCACTCCGGCCCGCCGCAGGTTGGTCAGGGCCTCCGAGCAGAAGAAAACCAGGCTGTCAAAGCCCATGCCGGCCGCCTTTCTCACTCGTAGGCATAGGTGCCTCCCGGCTCGTCCTTGATCAGGCGGCCCTCGACCAGGGCAATGACCCGCTTGCGCAGTTTGTTGACCAGATGGTGGTTGTGGGTGGCCATGATGACGGTGGTGCCGCGGGCGTTGATGTCGAGGAACAACTGCATGATCTCGAGGGAGATCATCGGATCGAGGTTGCCGGTGGGCTCGTCGGTGATCAGGATCAGGGGGTTGTTGACCACCGCCCGGGCCACGCAGACGCGCTGCTGCTCGCCGCCCGACAGCTCGTCGGGGAACATGCGCCGCTTGTGCGACAGCCCGACGGTCTCGAGGGTCTCCTGCACGCGGGCGTTGATGACGTTCTCCGGGGCGCCGATGACCCGCAGTCCGAAGGCCACGTTCTCGGCCACGGTGCGCCGCTTCAGGAGCTGGAAGTCCTGCAGGACGATGCCCAGGTTGCGGCGCAGGTAGGGCACCCGGCCTTCGGGCATGCCGACGATGTCCTTGCCGTCGATCATCACCTTGCCCTCGGTGGGGATCTCCTCGCGGAACAGGATGCGCAGGAAGGTGCTTTTCCCGGCCCCGCTGGGGCCGACCAGGAAGACGAAATCGCCCGCCGGGATGGACAGGCTGACGTCGTTGAGGGCGCGCACCCCGTTGGGATAGATCTTGGAAACATTCTGCAGTTCGATCATCTGGCACAACCTCCAGCCCGGTCGGCAGGCGGCGGCGTGAGTATACCAGCAACCCCGGGAAAAGGAAACACCCGCCGGCGGGTTCCGGCACCGGGTCGGGCCAGACCGGGCGGATACCCCGCCGCCCCTTCCCGCGGGCCCCCGGGCCGCGCTTCCCTGCCATCATCTGCCGGCCGGACTCCAGGCGATCTCCCCATCCGGACACCCTAAGGAAAACCCGGGATCCGGCCGATACCGTCTTGGCTTTCCCCCTGTCCCGGTAGTATCATGGGACCGCCCCGCCGGAGACGGGGGGGGTGGGCATCGACCGTATCTGGAGGATCCCGGATGATCTTCGAACTCCTGAAGATGTGCCTGGACAAAGGCGCTTCCGATCTGCATTTCAAGGTGGGATACCCCCCCATCCTCCGCATCGACGGGGCGATGGTCCCCCTGAAAATGCACGAGATGGTGACGGCCGATTACGAGAACATGCTCGAGGCCATCCTGGACGACTACCAGATGACCAAATTCCTCGAGCACAAGAAGCTCGACCTGGGCATCAGCTTCGCCAACGCGCGGTTCCGCGTCAACCTGTTCTTCGACTACCACGGGGGCAGTGCGGTCTTCCGGGTCATCCCGTTCATGCAGCTCACCTTCGACGACATCGCCCTGCCCAAGGCGGCCCGCGCCCTGATCAACCGGCCCTACGGGCTGATCCTGGTGACGGGGGCCACCGGCGCCGGCAAATCGACCACCCTGTCGTGCTTCATCTCGCACATCCTCCAGACGATGACGAAGACGGTCACCACGATCGAGGACCCCATCGAGTACATCTTCGAGGACGGCCTCGGACTGGTCAACCAGCGCCAGGTCGGGGTCGACTGCCGCACCTTCGAGGAGGGCATCCGCGGCGCCATGCAGACCGACTGCGACATCATCATGGTGGGCGAACTGCGCGAGCCCGAGGCGGTCAGCATCACCCTTACCGCGGCCGAGACCGGCAAGCTGGTCTTCGCCACCCTCCACAGCAACACCTCCCTGCAGGCGATCGACCGGTTCGTCAATCTGTTCCCCCAGTCACAGCATCCGCAGATCCTGTCCCGCCTGTCGACCACCCTGTTGGGCATCGTGACCCAGACCCTGATCCCGAAGAAGGTGGGGAAGGGGCGCCTGGCCGCCTTCGAACTTCTGCTGGCCCTGCCCATGATCCGGTCGCTGATCGCCGACAGCCGTCTGCACCTGATCCAGTCCTACCAGGAGACGGGCGGTGAGACCGGCATGGTGACCATGGACCAGGCCCTGGCCGCCCTGGTGCTGGCCGAGAAGATCAGCCTGGCCGAAGCGATGGCCAAGGCCACCAACCAGACCGCCCTGAAGAAGCTCGTGGAGCAGGGGGCCCCCGCCCCCGAGGGGAAACCCGCATGAAACCGAAGATCTTCAACTTCTTCGACATGGCTCTCGCCATGAAAGCCAGCGACCTGACCCTGAAGCCGGGAGCCCCCCCCACCTTCCGACAGAACCGCCACCTGATCATCTCGGAGGAGGAGCCCCTGGCGCCCCAGGAGATGTACGACCTGTTCCTGCCCATCCTCGACAGCAAACAGCAGGCCTGCCTGAACTCGACCTTCGAGGCGCACGCCATGTTCCCCTACAAGCGCAAAGCCCGCGTGCGCTACTACATCTTTCAACAGCGCGAGGGGTTTGCCGGATCCTTCCGGTTCATCCCCAACCACGTCCCCACCATCCAGGAGCTCAACCTGCCCGAACAGCTGGTGGAACAGGCCTGCAAGCCGCGCGGCCTGTTCCTGGTCACCGGGCCGGCCGGCTCGGGCAAGAGCCACACGATGGCCGCCATGGTCAACGCCATCAACAAACGGTTCGCCCGGCACATCATCACGATGGAGAACCCCATCGAGTTCCTCTTCCACCGCCAGCAGTCGATCTTCACCCAGATCGAGGTGGGCACCATGATCCCCACCTACCAGGACGCCCTTGCCAACGCCCTGCGCGAAGACCCCGACGTCATGCTGATCGGGGAGATGCGCGACCAGAAGACCGTCGAGATGGCCCTCGTGGCCTCCGAAACCGGCCATTTCGTCCTGTCGACCCTGCCGACCCTGGGCGCGGCCCCCACCATCGAGCGCATCGTCAGCTTCTTCTCCCCCGAAAAGCAGGACGAGGTGCGCCTGCAGGTGTCGATCAACCTGGTCGGCATCTTCTCCCAGCTCCTCCTGCCGCGGATCGCCCCCGAACAGCCCCCCACCGTGGCCTACGAGCTGATGATCGCCAACTCGGCCATCCGCACCCTCATCCGCGACAAGAAATACGGCCAGCTGCAGTCGACCATGATGATGGCCCGCCGCGAAGGCTGTGTCACCCTCAAGGATTCCCTGACCCGCCTGTTGCGGGATGAAACGGCCAACGCCGACCTGGTCAAGGCCATGCTGCAGGAGATCGTCGAATGAGCGAGATCGTCGAGCAGAAGATCCAGGAGATCTGCACCGAAACCGCCAACCGCCTTGCCCCCCTGGTCGGCTCCAACGCCAGCCTGCCCGTGCAGGCCCAGGTGGTCCGCATCCTGGCCAAAACCCATGTTCCCGCCGTGACCGACAAGGTCGTGGCCTTCTTCCAGGCCCATCCGAACCTCGAGGAGTCGATCCTTGCCGCGGCCGAACTGCCCGCCGAGACCGCCGTCCCCCTGCTCACCACCCAGCTCCATACGAGGTTCGCCGAGAACCGCGACATCATCGCCGAACAGCTGGGCCGGTTCAAGACCCCCGCCACCTTCGAGACCCTGCGGGGCCTGCTGGACGACGAGGACCGCCATGTCCGGTTCCAGGCGGCCCAGAGCCTGTTCTCGCAGGGGGGCCGCGAAGCCGCCCTGGCCCTGTGCAAGTACATCTCCGACCCCGACGAATGGATCTCGATGACCATCCTGAAGATGCTCTGCCGCCTCAAGGAACACGAGTCCATCCCGTTCCTGGCCGAGCAGTTCACCAAGGACACCGACATCCGCCGCAAGGCCCAGATGGTCAGCTTCCTGTCCCTGTTCCGGAGCGTGACCCTGGTCAACATCTTCGACGAGGGGCTGAAGGGCAAGGACGCGCGCCTGAAGGCCAACTCCATCGAGGCGATCGGCGACCTCGAACTGCCCCAGCGCGAGATCAAACAGCGTATCCAGCCCTTCCTGCAGGATCCCAACAACCGCATCCGGGCCAACGCCATCCTGGCCCTCGCCCGCAGTGAACCCGAGACGGTCCGGCCCGAGATCGTGCAGATGGTCTCCTCGAACGACGTCCAGCTGAGGCGGAGCGCCGCCTACATCCTGGGCCAGATCAACCCGGCGGGCAACGAGGAGCTGGTCGAGAAACTCATCGGCGACCCCTCGCAGGACGTGCGCAAGCGCATGGTCCTGTCGCTGAAGCCCTTCCCCGCCGAGTTCGTCCAGCGCCAGCTCGAGCGGACGGCCACCGACCAGAGCAAGTGGATCCGCAAGTTCTCGATCGAGCAGGCCGCGCTCTTCCCCGCCTTCCCCAAGGCGATCGTCATCAAGCAGTTGCGGACGGAGACGGCCTACCCCAACCTGGTGGCCTGCATGGACTTCTTCGGCAAGCACCCGGACGAAGAGGCCGCCCGCCTGATCCGACAACGGGTCAAGGACAAGCGCGACCAGGTCGTGTCCGGCGTCATCCGCGCCATCGGCGCCATGTACGGCATCAAGGGCCTGCAGGCGATCGCCCCGCAGGTCAACTACAAAGACCCCAAGATTCTGAAAGCGTTCGTGGTCACCCATTTCAGCCTGGGGGGGCTCGACATCCTGCCGTCCATCCTCGAAAAGACCGTCCAGATCAAGGGCTCGAACCAGGAGAATCCCTTCCTCGACTCGATCGAAGGGTGCATCGAGCTTCTCCACCAGCCGAAAGCGAAGATGCCCAAGGAACTGCTGGCGGAACTGTCCCGCCTTCCGCCCATTCCCGAGCCGGTTCCCGAGCCGGTGCCGGTCGGGCACGCCCCGCCCGCCGCCGCCCCCG
>CAZKPI010000050.1:12863-15047 GCA_964554555.1 uncultured bacterium | reverse complement strand
CGAGGCGGCGGGGACCGGCCCCTTGGCGCTCTGCGCCCGCCGCTGGCAGGAGAAAGGAGGACGACCGGCCACGGGTCGGCCGGTTCCGGCTGATCGGCGGACGAGGGCGCACCGGTCAGCCTCCGGCCTCGGCCGCATAGAGGGTGCGGACCGGACTGATGCTGAGGCGGTAGGGGTCGGCCGGCAGGAACAGGTCGGGGTCGTGGATGAGGCGGAGGGTCTTGGCCCCGGTCCGGCCCCGGGCGAGGTCGAGGTCGTCGACGACCAGGTTGCCCAGGATCTCGACGTCGCCGCCGTCGAAGAGGACGGTCAACTGCTGGTCCCGCGGCAACCGGGCGGGGTCGGGGGGAACAAAGGCGGTGGCCGCGAGGGAGGCTTCGATGCGGCAGGGTTCCCCGCGGCCGGCCAGCGAGAAGCTTCCGCCCAGCAACTGGATCTTCAGGCGGTCGCGCCGGGGATCGGTCTTGCGCAGGGAGGCGAGGTGACACCCCCCGCGCTGGAGGACGATGATGCCCTGGCCGGTGAAGGTCCGGAACGGCGTGAGATCGAGGGGGGCCCCGTCGATTCCGTGGATGACCATGATCCCGTCCAGAGACAGGCGGGATTCCCCGCCGAGCTGGCGGGTGCGGGCTTCGAGGAACTCGCCGACGGTGGCGTAGAAATGGGAGACGTTGTGCAAGCCGGGATCGAGGAGGGGGAACAGGCTGGCCCCGTCAGCCGTTGTGCCTGCCTGGCGGGGAATGGGGCAGGGTTCGGTCTCGTCGAAGAAGAACGTGTTGATCGACAGGTGGTCGACCGCGCGGCTCATCAAAACCTCTTCGATGCCGTCGATCACCCCGACGTTGCGGTTGGGCAGGAAGACCTGCGGGTCGTCGGGGGGGATCCAGGGCAGGGGGATGACGGGGAAGCGGAGGGTGGCGGCCGCCCGCTTGAAGGGCAGTGTCAGCGAGAACTCGTCGAGAAAGGCGACCTTGAAGAAGCGCAAAAAGACGTTGCCCTCGACATAGACGGGGATGTCGCGGCCTGGGCCGAACAGCAGGGGCATGGCTCCGCCGGCGACGCGGTGCAGGTTCCGTTTCGCCTGCTCGAGGAAGTAATTCTGGATGCCGGCGAAGTGGGGAACCTCGGCGATGAAGGGCGAGAGGCGATCGGAGCGGGGGGGGCGGATATGCTGGTAATCGGTGTATCCGTAGTGGTACTGCCAGCTGTCGATGCAATGATCGACCAGGAGGCGGAAGACCTGGGACACCTCGGGGTTGCCGCCGCTGTGTTGGAAATCCTGCATGACCTCGTAACCGACGGTGTCGGGGCTGGCGGAAAACGGCCGGGCCTTGTCGACGATCACCTGGCGGTAGAAGGCGGTGAGGGCTGGCAGGAGGGCGAAGTCCCGCAGGGGATGGCGGCCTTTCAAGGCTTTGAAGGGAAGGGCGGGGGAACGGGCCAGGAACACCTGTCCCTGGCTGAGCCGGGCGGCCCGGGCGTCGCGGGGGGCCATGCCGGTGGGCCCTGGCCCGAGATTCTCGATCAGGGCGCGGTCGGCGAGGAAATCGAGATCGAGCAGGACGGGCGGGCTGGCGCCTCCCCGCTCGCCCTGGGGGAACTCGGGAACCGCCGGATAGAAGCGGTTGCCCAGGTAGACCCGGGAGTGGACGTCGTCGCGAACCACCCCCTCGATGACGATCCGGTGATCGGGGTCGTTCAGTCGGGGACAGAAGCTTTTCAGATACAGGGCATACTTGTCGAAGAACAGGTCGCGCAGATCGGCGGCGCGGATCTCCCGGCGTTCCCGGAGGGTGAGGGTGCGGGCCGCACCGCGGGCGGCGGCGACCCGGCAGGTCAGCTCGAGGTAGCCGCCGAGGGAAAAGGGGAGGGTGGCGGTCTTGTGGAGGAAGACGAACCGGGCGGTTCCCTCGACCCGGGCCCCGGGGCCCAGGTTCAGGCCGGCCAGCGCATTGGTCTGGGGCAGGTCGGCGGGGGCGAAGTCCTGGCCGCCGGTGAGCGGCGGGGCGAGCCGGCCCGCGGGCCGCTGGCCGGCGGGGCGGAAGGCCTGGCGCCAGGCCGCGCCGGCGGCCGATCCGGGATCGGCCGCCCGTTCCTTCAGCCGGGCCAGCATTTCCTGCAGGCCGGCCTGGGCGGTGGCGGCGAGCCGGCTCTGGTCGATGGTGCGGGCCAGCTGATCAACGG